>JAZOSH010000015.1:0-38748 GCA_045656985.1 Eubacteriales bacterium
AATTTCACTGCCTCTTTCGCGACAGCCTGAATATTATATCACACCTAAAACCACTTGTCAATACCTTTTTTCATATTTTTTTGAAATATTTTTAGGCATTTCCCTCGCGCTTTCTTGAGGTGAGCTTGTACATTATACTACGATACACCTATCTTGTCAAGAGTTTTTCTCACAAAAATAAAAAAATGTTTAAAATTTCCGCTTTGTACAACAATAAATATATACAATGCTTGCGAGGTGTTAAAAATGCTGACAATTTTTGTAAAAACGGTGATGATTTACGTAATTCTTATATGTGCTATGCGTCTTATGGGCAAGCGCCAGATAGGCGAGCTTGAGGTCTCCGACCTTGTAACAACGCTATTGCTCTCCGAGATCGCCTCGGCTCCGATAACCGACGATTCGGTATCTATTCTGAACGCCGCAGTGCCAATCCTCACGCTCGTGGCCATCGAAGTGATATCCTCATTCCTTCTTGTGCGGTTTCCCTCTTTGAAAAGCGTAGTCTCTGCCCGACCGACTGTACTCATCTGCAAAGGGACACTTGACCGCAGGGCGATGCTAAAAGTCCGCCTTTCTGCTGATGAGCTGATAAGCGAGATGCGCCAACAGGGTGTGACTGACATATCCGAAGTGCAATACGCGATCCTCGAGCAAAACGGAAAGATAACTGTTATTGAAAAGGCTGAATACCGACAGCCTACCCTCAACGACCTCAAAATAAAGTCAAAGGAATCGGGCATATCGCATGTAGCGGTATGTGAAGGCAAAATAAACAAGAAAACTCTTGAGCGTCTTTCGCTATCACGCGAGGATATAATAAAAAAGGCCGCGAAGCGCGGCATAGCCCTGAAGGACATATATATAATGATGATAGATGACGCTGGAAAGACCGAAATTATACCGAAGAAGTGACCACTATATAATGTAGGATTTAAAAAAGGGAGCACTCGCTCCCTTTTTATCTTTCAACAAGCTGAATGTCTGCGCCGAGCGACCGGAATTTTCCGACTATATCGTGATATCCTCGTTCAATAAACTCAACGCCCGTGACCTCGGTAGTGCCCTCTGCCGCCATCGCCGCGATGAGTAGCGCGGCACCCGCGCGCAAGTCGCTTGCCTGCACCTCAGCGCCCTTCATCTGACAGGGACCCGAAATTATTGCCTTATTCTTTTCTATGTCATAGACCGCGCCCATCTTCTCAAGCTCCGAGAGATACTTGAATCTGCTCTCCCAGACGCTCTCGGTAATAGTTCCTATTCCGCGAGCAAAGCACATAAGTGCACCGAACTGCGGCTGCATATCTGTAGGAAATCCGGGATACGGCAAGGTGCGAACGCCAACGCCCTTGAAATCTCTGTTTGAACGAACGGTTATAACGGTGTCCTCCACCTCAACATTAACTCCCATTTCAAGAAGCTTTGATGTTACCGTTTCCATATGCTTGGGAATAACATTTCTGACCGCTACCTCACCGCCGACGGCTGCCGCTGCCACCATATATGTTCCCGCTTCTATCATATCCGGAACTATCTTATATGTAGCACCGTGAAGCTTCTCAACGCCGTTTATTTTTATAGTGGTGGTGCCCGCACCGGTTATATCGGCGCCACAGGCATTGAAAAAATTGGCAAGGTCAACGATATGCGGCTCGCGCGCGGCGTTATCAATAACGGTAGTTCCCTTTGCTAACACCGAGGCTATCATAACATTTACAGTTGCGCCCACCGACTGCATATCAAAGTACACGCTTCCGCCGTGAAGCCCATTAGGCGCCTCTGCATTTATGTATCCGTCAGAAAAAGAAACTCGCGCCCCAAGCACTTCAAAGCCCTTGATGTGCTGATCTATCGGTCGGTTGCCGAAATCACAGCCACCCGGCCACCCGACATGCGACTCACCAAATCTGCCGAGCAGAGCGCCGATAAGATAGGTTGATCCGCGCATACGGCTTACGATATCGTATGTGGCATAGCACTTATCAAGCGTTGAGGTATCTATCTCCGCGGTATTTGTAGTGTGGCGGTAGGTGACCTTTGCGCCAAGAAGGCGCAGAATATCAAACGAAAGCAAGATATCGCTTACATTCGGTACATTTTCTATAATACATTTATCTGCGGCGAGAATGCTGGCGAAGATAACGGGCAGGGCGGCATTTTTCATTCCGCCGACATCAACCGATCCCGAAAGCCTCTTTCCACCGTTTACAGTAACAAATTTCATCTTTTTCTCCACTTTTAAGTGAATTTGGTCTCTTACAATGATAGTATAACATACAATTGCAAAAAAATAAAGAAGATTTTTACAATTTATTTATTAAGTTTATAATATGCAACGGCAAGGTCTACCACCATTCCGTAGCTTGCCGTTCCCGCTGTTCCCTGTATGGTGAGATAGGTGTCATTTACCGCACCCGACACCTCACTTGCGAGCGAGTCGCGGTATTTATCAAAGAATTCGGAGTATGCGCGAAGCTCTCCTTTTACGGCAGGGATAAGCTCCGCAGAGCATTCGCGGTAAAGCTCCTTGTCGGCACGCCAGAGTGCATTAAGAAGATACTCGCAAAGGTTAAGCTCGGCGCTATAACGGATATAGGGGTCATCCGACTCAAGCGAGACTAGATAGGCAATAAAATTTGCCTCATCCTCCCTTGCTATCCCGCGTTGATGAGCAAGCTCATGCGCCGCAGTATAGGGCAGGGTGTAATCGGGAAAATCAACATTGAGATTTGCCTCCCCCGTGGCAAAGGTATATACCCCCGTTATATGGGCATAGGACATCACCCGACTGAACATCACAGGCTTTATATCGCTGTTAAGTCTTTGAATAAAGCTATACTTCCCTGCCGCCACCGAATATGCCTCGTTGAGCTTATCCTCAAGCTCCTCAAGTGTATAGGGCATCACCGAAAATGAGTCGTGTCGGTAATAAATATCCTCTGCCTCACCGTTGACGCGCTGTACAACAAGCATTGCCGTATCATAAAGCTCCTCTGCACTGACCTCTGCGCACTCAAGCCCGAGCTTTTTATCAAGCGTTGGAGTACGGTAGCTCGCCCCGAAGCCAAACACAAAGGCCGAAAAAGCGAGCGCGGCAACAGAGCCCACCGCCGCACAGAATTTAAACACCTCGCGCCAGCTTGACGAGAATTTCCGTCCCGCCCACACCGCTATGGCGACAACGATAAGCGGTGCAAGTATTATGAAATATTCGGCAACAGAAAAGGGCACGACACCGCTGATATAAGCAAGAAGCGCGCGAAGAAAAGAGGCGACATACCGATTAAAAAAATCGGCGAAACGCTCGCTGAAGCTATAGATGATCGATATAACAACAGCTACACCGCCAAGAATATAAAATATCTTTACTGCAAGAGGAAGCTCGGAAACAAAGCCACGAAAGCCTCCCTTTTTTGTTTTATCCTTTTTCATTTTTTCTCCGTATTGGAAAGAATACCGTCAAGCTCAAACGAAGCACCGAAAAGTTCCGTAACAAGGTCACACATATCACTCGGCAGAGGTGAGGTGAGAAACAGTGTCTCACCGCTCTCGGGGTGTGTGAAAACAAGTCGCGCGGCGTGAAGCGCCTGCCTTGAGATAAGCTTGCTCTCCTCACCGTACATATCGTCTCCGACTATAGGTGCGCCGAGATGCGCAAAATGAACACGAAGCTGATGGGTGCGGCCCGTAACGGGCGAGGCAAGCACGAGGGAATGCACGCCGTCACTATATAGCACACGATATTTGGTGAGAGCATAGTCTCCTCCCTCGTCAGCCCGACAAACACGGCGCACGATAATGCTCTCGTCGGTGCGCTTCATATGTGTCTCTATCTCACCCTCCTGTTCGGGCAGTGTGCCACGAAGCAGAGTGATATATTCCTTCCTTATCTCACCGCGCTTCATTGACGCAAAGAGCTTTGAGGCGGTAAGTCTGTTTTTTGCAACGAGAACAAGACCGCTCGTGTTGCGGTCAAGTCTGTTCACGGGGCGAAAGACAAAGGGAGTTGTCCCGTCCTTATATTTATATGCGAGTGCGTTTGCAAGTGTGTCAAAATAATGGTCGCGCGACGGATGAGTTGGCATAAAGGGCGGCTTTGAGGGAACAACGAGTGAGTCATCCTCATAGACGATGCCTACCTCAAGCTCGCAGGGCGTTATCTTTTCTGACGGAGCGGTATCCTCGCTCGCTATCTCAAGCACCTCGCCCTCCGAAAGCTGATGACGCACCGTCACATGAGCGCCGTTTACACATATTCCGTTCTCAATAAACTTGAGGTGCTTGAGCATGGCGCGCGAAAGTCCCGCACGGCGGCAGAGAAACTCACGAACGCACATGCCCGCATCCTCACCTGTTATATGAAATTTCATCGCGCCACCTCACCTTCATCTCTTATGATTATACCACGAAGGCAGGGCTTTTACAAGGCTAATTTCAGTTCCTTATAATGTTATTAAGTATTTTTGCGGTATCGGCGCGTGTAAGAGCTGCCTTTGCTCTCACCGCGCCCCCCTCGGCATCAAGTATTCCGAGAGCGGAGAGCGACTCAACAGAGCTTTTTGCCCATACGGGAATCTCCTCGCCGTCGCTGAAGTGGGGAGCTACAGTCGGCGTTGCGGCATCTATCATTCTGCCGACTATCACCGCCGCCTCGGCTCGGCTTATCTTGTCGTCGGGAAGAAAGCAAAGCTCGCCCTCAACAGGACTTCCCTTTACATATCCAAGCTCATATGCCGCCGCGATATAACCCTTCATTGCACTATCTATCTCGTCATCGTCGGCAAAGGGAGTGTTTGCGGCAGTTACATTACGAATACCAAGCGCCTTCATAGCCATAGCTACGAATTCGGCACGGCTGACCTCGTCATCGGGTTCAAAATAATATCCGTCACCAAGGCGGGTCCCACTCATTATTCCCTTCTCTGTAAGCGAAATGGCAGCGGCGTGTGCCGAGGAGTCCTCCATATCGGCAAAGGCTACCGAAAGAGACGAGCGATTTACCGTAAGACTGACGGTGGCAGAGGCGCTGTAATTTCCGTATTTATCGCGTGCGATGTATGAAAAGCTATCTCTGCCTGCAAAGCTTGCTGTGGGAATATAGCGGTATTCTCCGCTTGTCTTTCCGTCAAGTAAAAGCACTCCGTTTTTGGGGTAGGAGACTATCTCAAAGAGTGTCTCGTCTCCGTCGGGGTCGTATGCCGAGAGAGTGCCGAAATGCGTAATGTTCTGATATGTCTCAACATCAAGCGAGAGCGAGGATGCAAGACTTATCGTCGGGGCGCGGTTCACCTCATCAAGCATATATACAGTGCATTCCGTCTCATATGCCGTGCCGTTTGCGCTGAATGTAAAGGATGTTTTGAGTGTCTTTTCGGCTGGGTAAAAGCAAAGAAGCGAAAGGTCACCGCCCTTGATACTCTCGCCCTCATTTATGACGGTGGTGCCGAGGCGAAGCTCTCCGTCCTCTCTCGGCGGGAGCGTTCTGAAGGTCACACTCTCTACCCGGGAAAGATTGAGGGCACGGGCAAAATCGTCTCTCTCAAAGGAGACAGAACCACCAAGAAGTCCCGCCTTTGCCATAGGGCTGTTGGCAGCTATAACGCGCAGACCGTGCGACACTATCGGAGAGCTCTCCTTTGCCGACGCGGCAAAACAAAGAAGAAGAGCGAGTGCAAAAGAGGCCGCAAGGACAAGTGCAACTCTTAAATATTTTTTCATTTTGGTTTCCTCCGCAAATATATTTTTTCTCAAAATAAGTCTATATTTACGCCCCGATATTTATGACTTTCGACGCGCCAAATAAAAATATTTTTTTATTTGGCTTTTCTCTTCCATTTTGCGCTAAAATATAGTATAATATAATTTAATAGATTTTTATTTGGAGCAAATAATGAAAACGCAAAAGATCTGCTGCTTCACAGGACATCGCAGAATAGCCGACGGGCATATCATAAGGCTGCCCCAGCTAATTGATGAAGAGTTAGAGCGACTTATCGGCGAAGGCTTTACCGTGTTTCGCGCAGGCGGTGCACTCGGATTTGATACCCTTGCCGCACTAAAGGTGCTTGAAAAGAAAAAGAAATATGACATCTCGCTTGAGCTCTGTCTTCCCTGCCTTGACCAAACACTTGGATGGAGCGAGCGCGAAAAGCAAATATTCAAATATATTTTTGAGCGCGCCGACGCTGTGCGCTATGCCGAAAAACACTATACGACGGGCTGTATGTACAAGAGAAACAGAATGCTTGTTGACGGGGCCGACCTCTGTTTAGCCTTCCTCTCAAGCTCGCGTGGCGGCACGGCTTACACCTGCTCATACGCACTTTCAAGGGGCGTTGAGCTTATAAATCTTTTTGACAGAATAGAAAAGGATTAGAAATATGTTATCAACAGTTTACAGTGCAGGGCTTTTCGGAATAGATGGCTTTATGGTAAGCGTTGAATGCAACGCACAGAAAAAGATACCCTCCTTTGAGCTCGTAGGACTTCCCGACCTTGCCGTTAAGGAGGCAAAGGAGAGAGTGCGCACCGCATGCGAGAACAGTGGCTTCCGCTTTCCCGAGATGGCTCTTACAATAAACCTCGCACCTGCAGACAGAAAAAAGGAGGGCTCGGCATTTGATACCGCAATACTTGTCGGCATACTCCGCTGTGCGGGTATAATCAGACATGAGGTAGACCTTTCCGATAAATGCTTTGTGGGTGAGCTTTCACTCTCGGGCGAGCTTCGTGCCGTCCGCGGAATGCTCTGTATGTGTGCCTCTGCCAAGGAGGCGGGCAAGCGCGAGTTTTATGCCCCTTCGTCTGTAGCAGGCGAGGCGGCGGCAGTTGAGGGAATAACAGTATATGCGGTTGACAGCATGGCACAGCTTGTTGCACACCTCAACGGCACAGAAAAGCTCACACCTGTTGTGCGAGAGCACGCACTTGAGAAAAATACATATACAGAAAGCGGCATCGACTTTTCCGATGTGCGCGGACAGGCAATGGCAAAGCGCGCTATGGAAATAGCCGCCGCGGGCGGACATAACATCTTACTTATCGGCCCTCCCGGAACGGGAAAATCAATGCTTGCAAAGAGACTTCCTACAATTCTTCCGCCTATGACCTTTGACGAGGCTATACAGACAACAAAGATACATTCGGTAGCGGGCACCCTGCCCGACGGAATTTCCCTGCTCGGCACGCGCCCCTTCCGCTCGCCCCACCACACGATGAGCGCGGTGAGTCTTGTTGGAGGCGGCGTAAATCCGCTGCCCGGAGAGGTGTCACTTGCCAACAACGGCGTGCTTTTCCTTGACGAGCTTCCCGAATTTCCAAAGCTTGTGACCGATGCGCTCCGCCAACCCCTTGAAGACAGGCGGGTGACGATAACAAGAGCAAGCGGTCGCGTGACCTACCCCTGCTCCTTTATGCTGGTTGCGGCAATGAACCCCTGCCGTTGCGGATATTTCGGACATCCGACAAGACAGTGTACCTGCCGCGAGGGAGATGTTAAAAAATATGTCTCAAAGATAAGCGGGCCGATGCTTGACAGAATTGATATTCAGATAGAGCTTCCCTCGCTCTCCTACGAGGAGATAAATGTGAAGGGCGAGGCAGCAGAAAGCTCTGCCACCATTCGCGAGCGCGTGAGCGCGGCAAGAGAGTTTGCGCAGGCACGAACAGAGGGAAAGATATTCTGTAACGCCCAGCTTGATGCAGCAGATATAAGGAAATACTGTGTGACCGATGCGGCGGCAGATGCGCTCTTGAAGTCGGCATATGACAGAATGGGAATGTCGGTACGCGGACACGACCGCATAATGCGTGTGGCAAGAACTATTGCCGACCTTGACAGAAGCGAGATAATCACCGCAAAGCATATCGCCGAGGCAATACAGTACCGCAGCCTTGACAAGAAATATTGGAATTAAAACAGCAAAATATATAAAAGTTTTTGAAAGGGCTTGGGAAAAGCTTTTTCCAAAAAGATTTCCCAAGAAGAGAAATTATGAACTTAAAAGAACTCACCGTATCCCTTTGCGGCTTAATGTCGGTAACAGGATATGAAGCAGAAAACACCGAAGCGCTCCGCGCCCTTGCGGCATCCTATTTTGATGAGTGCCATACAGACGCCGTGGGCAACCACCTTTTCATCAAGAGATGCGGCAAGGAAAACGCGCCCATTGCTCTTGTTGACGCACATTTTGATGAGATAGGAATGATAGTTACCGATATAAAGGAGGGTGGATTTCTTACCGTTGCCTCTATCGGCGGACTTGACCCTTCTATAATGCAGGCAAGTGAGGTAAAAATTTACGGAAAAGAGACGATACACGGCGTTATCGCATCAACTCCCCCTCACCTTCTCTCGCCCGACGAGGCAAAGAAGCTCAAACCGATAAACGAGCTTATCATTGACACAGGATACCCCAAGGAGGAGCTTGAAAAGATAGTTTCCCTTGGCACACCCGTGGGCTTTGCGCCTGTCTACCGCGAGCTTCTTGGTGAAAGAATAGTTGGTAAATCCTTTGATGACAAGGCATGTGCTGCAGCGGCTATCTGGGCTCTCCACGACATAACACGCGAGGAGCTTGCGGCGGATGTTTATCTTCTCCTCTCCTGCCACGAGGAGACCGACTATCAGGGCGGTGTTACCGCAGCGGCATTCGGCATTGTGCCCGATTATGCCCTTGTTGTTGATGTTGGCTTTGCGCTTGTTCCCGACACAAAGAAGAGCGAGTGCGTTCCTATGGGCGATGGAGTTATCCTCACCGTTTCGGCAGTTACAAATCGCCGTCTTACAAATATGCTTGCCGAGCTTTGCGACGAAAAGGAGATAAAGTACACCCGAGTTGCTTCGCCCTCTCATACAGGCACAAACGCAACTCCACTTGGTCTTGTTGGCAGAGGTGTTCCGACTGTTGATGTGGGACTTCCCCTCAAGAATATGCACACCTATACAGAGATGATAGACATCGCTGACAGCGAGATGCTCGCGCGTGTTATTCGTGAGTTCGTCTCATCAAAGAAGATTGCGGAGGTGTTCGGAAGATGAAAAAATATTTAGATTCAACAGAGCTTCTTGAGGCTCTCTCAAACGCCTTTGGTCCTACAGGCTGCGAGGATGCGGTTGCAGACCTTATAGTATCACAGATTGAGGACACGGGCGCAGAAATAAAGCGCGACAGACTTGGAAATGTAATAGCAAAAATGAGCTTTGGCGAGGGCAAGAAGAAAAAGCTTATGCTCTCGGCGCACATGGACGAGGTTGGCTTTATGGTCACCGAGGTGACCGAGGGCGGATACCTCAAGATATCAAATGTCGGAGGCATCGCAGGCGCCGTGCTCTCGGGCAGACATGTAGTTGTTGGTGATGAAAAGAGTCAGGTAAACGGAGTTATCGCATCAAAGGCGATACACCAGAAGGAGAAGGAGGAGCGCGAGAACGCACCGAAGATCTCCTCGCTCTTCATTGACATCGGCGCAAAGGACGGCGACGAGGCGAAAAATTATGCCTCTGTCGGCACCTTCGGCACCTTCGCCCCAAACTTCAAGAGATTTGGCAAGGACGGCTGTATGCTTGCCGCAAAGGCACTTGATGATAGACTTGGCTGTGCTATCCTTATTGAGATAATGCGCCGCCTTGCAAACGAAAAGCCGGAAAGTCTTCCCCTTGAGCTTTATTTCTGCTTCACCACGCGTGAAGAGATAGGTCTCTCGGGTGCACAGGTAGCGGCACAGACGATAGCTCCCGACTTCTCGATAGTCCTTGAAACAACAGCGGTAGCAGACCTGCCCGATGTTGAAGAGGCAAAGAGAGTTTCAAAGGTTGGCGAGGGCGGCACAATATCCCTTATGGACCGCTCAACGATATACGGCAGAGAGATAGTTGATTTTGCTCTCTCTACTGCAAAGGATCACGGCATTGCCGTTCAGGTAAAGAAATATGTTTCGGGCGGTAACGACGCAGGACATATTCACAAATCGGGAGCGGGCGTAAAGACACTTGCTCTCTCCGCCCCCACAAGATACCTGCATTCCCCCGTTTGCGTTGCAAGCTATAACGACTACGAGTCTATGAAGGCACTCGTTTATACTATGATAATGAATTGGAGGCTTAACTGATATGTATAATACACTCAAAACACTTATGCTCACTCCCTCTGTTTCGGGCAGAGAGGAAAAGGTAATGGCAAAAATAGCCGAGATAATTGCTCCCCTTGCCGATGAGGTAAAAACAGACAATATGGGCAACCTTATTGCAGTAAAGTACGGTAACGGCGAGAACAAAAAGAAGGTAATGCTCTGCGGACATGCCGACGAGATAGGATTTCTTGTTACCTTTATCGAGGATAACGGAGCGATCCGCATTGCTCCTGTTGGTGGAATAAACTTCGTGGCTTCAGCATTTACAGAGGTAATTTCCGAGAAGGGCGTTGCAGGCGCGCTCGTTCCCAATTCGGGAACAAAGCCCTCGGATTTCGCACCTGATAAGTTCTATATTGACATCGGTGCGAAGAACAAAAAGGACGCAGAGAAAAAGGTTGCTATCGGCGACTTCTTCGTTTGCCGCCCCACCCTCACGCGCCTTATGAACGGCAGAGTTTGCGGCAGACCCTTTGACGACAGGGTAGGCTGTGCTATCGTTATTGAGATAGCTCGCCATTTCGCGAAGAATACCCCCAAGGATGACCTCTACTATGTCTTCTCTGTTCAGGAGGAGGTAGGCTGTCGCGGCGCAAAGACTGCGGCTTACGGAATTATGCCCGACTACGCGCTCGTATATGATGTAACAGGCACGGGCGACACTCCCGGAGCAAAGCCTATGGCAGTTAAGGTAGGCGACGGCACGGCAATAAAGATAAAGGACGCGTCGGTCATCTGTCATAAGGATGTTGTTGCAAAGCTCCGCGAGCTTGCTGCCGACAATAAGATACCCCACCAGACAGAAATACTTCTCTACGGCGGTACAGATACCTCGTCAATTCAGATGACGGGTACAGGTGCTATGGCAGGTGCGCTTTCTATCCCTTCTCGCTATATCCATTCGGGTGTTGAGATGATTGACATGAAGGACGCAAAGGCTTGCGCCGACCTCTCTGTAAAATTCATAGAAAGTCTTTGATAATATGGAAAATTTAGAAAAAATAACAGCTCTTGTCGCCGAGGCAGAGGAAAAGCTGAAGGATATTTTTGCCGAAATAGACAGAATCTCCTTTGAAAACACCAAGAAAGTGATGGCGGCATTTAAGGAGCACCGTGTAAGCGAAGCTATGTTTGCGGCATCAAGCGGATATGGCTATGATGACCACGGCAGAGACACTCTTGACAAAATATGGGCTGATGTTATGGGCGCGGAAGCCGCTTTTGTGCGCCACAATATCGTAAACGGCACACAGGCGCTGACAATTGGTCTCTTTGGACTTTTGCGCCCGAACGACATTATGTTCTCTATCGCGGGCAAGCCCTATGACACACTTGACGAGGTCATAGGCAACACAGGCGAGGCGGGTAACGGCTCACTCCGCGATTTCGGCGTTGAATACAGGCAGTGCGACCTTGACGACGACGGAAAATTTGACTTTGACGGCATCGAGAAGGTACTCCGCGAGCACGGAGAGCGCGTAAAGGTGGTCTTCATTCAGCGTTCAAAGGGTTATCTTAACAGAAAAACTCTCTCATGCGCCGATATTGGCGAGGCGGTAAGATTTGTAAAGGCGATATGTCCCGAGACCTATGTGGTAGTTGACAACTGCTACGGCGAATTTACCGAAGTGCTTGAGCCGACAGCTCTTGGCGCCGATATGATAATTGGCTCACTTATAAAGAACCCCGGCGGCGGAATGGCTGAAAGCGGTGGATATATTGCGGGCAGCGCGCGCGCAGTTGAGCTTGCCTCTTACCGACTCACCTCGGTAGGCGTCGGCTGTGAGGTAGGAGCAACACTTGGACAGAACAAGAGCCTTTTTAAGGGACTTTTCTATGCCCCCCACACCACCGCGCAGGCACTCAAGGTGGCACACCTTGCGGCATATATCTTTGAGGCTCTCGGATATGCCGTTGAGCCTAAATGGAACGAAACAAGATACGATATAATACAGTCTGTGATAACCGGCTCGCGCGAGAAGCTCTGCGCCTTCTGCCGCGGAATTCAGTACGGCTCACCGGTTGACTCCTATGTAACGCCCGAGCCTTGGGCGATGCCGGGATATTCCGACGAGGTAATTATGGCAGCCGGCGCATTTGTGCAGGGCGCATCTATTGAGCTCTCTGCCGACGGCCCTCTCCGCGAGCCCTACACCGCGTTTTTCCAGGGCGGACTTACTTACGAGAGCGGAAAAATAGGAATTATTTCTGCCGCACTTGAGGTTTTGAAAGATTGATAGGATTATGCAGGGAAAACTTTTAGCAAAAAGTCTTCCCTGCACCATTTCAAAAACCTTTAAATAAGGGAACAAAACAGAGTTCTCAAAAATTTATCGTTTTTCAGGAGCAAAACATGACTTCCCTGCTTATTAAGCTATTTATAAAAAATCCGAATGACACAAGCAAATCGGGTGTCCGCCGCGCCTACGGTACTCTCGCAAGCATCACGGGCATAGTGGTAAATATTCTGCTTTCTCTTGCAAAGCTTGCCGTCGGTACTATCTTCGGCTCAATATCTATCACCGCCGATGCAACCAACAACCTTTCCGACGCGGGCGCGCAAATAATCTCTCTGATAAGCTTTAAGATCTCGGCAAAGCCTGCCGACCGTGATCATCCCTTCGGCCACGCGAGAATTGAGTATGTTGCGTCAATGATAGTCTCCTTTATCGTTCTTCTCATAGGCTTTGAGCTCTTTGCAGAGTCGGTAAGAGAGGCAATAAATCCCGTTTCTGTTGAGTTCTCGTGGCTCTCGGTGGCGGTTCTTTCGGTTTCCATTATTGCAAAGCTTTGGCTCTGCCTTTTTAACCGTAAGCTTGGCAAAAAGATAAGCTCAACTGTTATGAAGGCGACCTCGGCAGACTCGCTCTCCGACGCCATAGCCACCTCGGCAGTTCTTGCTTCAATGCTCATCACAAAATTCACAGGCTTTGAGACTGACGCATATATGGGAATAATCGTCTCTATCGTAATCATGATAGCAGGCATTAAGATACTTAACGAAACCAAGAACTCTATACTCGGCAGTGCGCCCGACCCCGAAACCATTGAGGCTATCAAGGGTATCGTTGCGCAGTATCCCGAAATACTCGGTATTCACGATATGGTCGTACATAATTACGGACCGGGCAACACCATTGCATCACTCCACGCAGAGGTTGACGGAAAGGCAGATGTCTTCCACACCCACGATGTTATTGACAATGCCGAGAACGCCCTCTATAAACAGCTTGGCGTACGCGCAACGATACACCTTGACCCCATAGTTATTGATGACGAGCGTGTAAATGCCCTGCGCGAGAAGACCGCCTGTGCGGTCCGCCTGATAGACGAGCATCTCTCTATACACGACTTCCGCTTCGTTGAGGGAACAACACACACCAACCTCATTTTTGATGTTGTTGCCCCCTTTGAGTTGAAAATGTCAAACGACGACCTCAAGCGAGCCGTCGCTGACAAGATAAGTGAGATAGACCCGAATTACTTTGTTGTTATAACTATTGACAGAGAATAAAAAAAGAAGGACATTTAATGTCCTTCTTTTTATCTTTTTATCCTCACAAGTGTTGATATTCCCTCGCGAAGCGCTTCGGCAAGGGCGTCTATATCCTCTCGCGTGTTATATTTTGAGAGGCTTATACGCAGTGACGAGTCTGCCTCGCTTTCGGTAAGCCCGAACGCAAGGAGTGTGGGGCTTGTATTATTTGAATGTGACGAGCACGCCGAGCCGCTTGAGACATATATTCCCCTCGCGGAGAGAAAATTAAGCATTGTCTGACTCTTGATGCTCGGCAAAGTGATATTCAGCACATGAGGTGCCGCCACCTTCGGCTCATTTATCTTCACATCAAGCTCCAAAAGCTTCTCCTTGGCATAGTCACGCAAAGAAGTGATATAGGGCACATTTTTTGCCATCTCAGCAAAGCCCTCCGATGCCGCCGCACCAAAGCCAGCAATTCCTATTGTGTTCTCTGTTCCCGAGCGCATTCCGTATTCCTGACCGCCGCCGACAAGAAAAGGCACTATCCTTTTCTCCTTGAGCATATGCGGTGCAATATAAAGTGCACCTACACCCTTTGGTCCGTGTACCTTGTGTGCGCTGATGCTGACAAGGTCGGCAGAAAGCGATGCGGGCGTGAATTTCACCTTGAGGTATCCCTGCACAGCATCGCAATGCGTTATTGCCGAGGGGTATCTGGCCTTTACGGCGCGAAATGCCGCCCCAACATCATAAAGCGCGCCCGTCTCGTTGTTGACGAGCATCATCGTTATCATAAAAACGGGCTTGTCAAGTGCCGCCGAGAGTGCCGCCATATCAAGTGCGCCGCCCTTTGTGGCTATCTTTACTATTTCAAAGCCCTCACGAGCAAGACAGGCAAGCGCCCTCTCAACCGAAGGGTGCTCCGAGTCTGTAGTTATTATCCTCGTTGCTTCGCGTCTTTCCTTTGCGTGTGCTGTGCCAAAGAGAGCAAGACTTGTTGCCTCTGTGCCGCAAGAGGTAAATACAAGCTCACGGTACTGCTCGTCCTTCATTGCCCTGACTCCGAGCGTACGAAGCACCTCTGCCTTTGCACGCTTCAGCTCGCGTTCTGCAAGCACGCCCGCCTCATGAAGCGAGGAGGGATTGCCGTAAAGCTCGGCCATATCTGTCATTCTCGCCCTTGCAGCATCGCTTATCGCGGTGGTAGCACTGTTGTCAAGATATATCATAAATACTTCCTTATCTGAAAATAAAGCTGTCAAGCATAGCCTCAAAATCGCCTATATGAAGCTCATAGCTATCGGCGGTCGCTGTGTAAGTAATATTATAGAAAAGCCCTGTCTGCGATGAATAAAGCATGACTTGACGCACAACAAAGTCGCGTTCGCCATAGCTTGCACCGAATGTGAGGTCTATAGTGCTCTTTTCCGCAACTGTTTTCTCACGGTTCTCCAAAATGACAGAGAACTCGCAGATATTTTCCGAATACTCGCTCTTGACCTTCTCAAAATATTCCTCAAGCGTCATCTCACTTGCGGGAGAATATGAGGTAACTGTTACATTTGTCTTATCGCTCTCGGGGTAATACGCCTCGCTTATTCCGCTTTCTGACGAGCATATCCAAGACATAGGCACATAAAATCTGTACTCAAGAACATCGGAAGAAGCTATCTTCATTCCCTCCGGGGTGTCCTTGTCGGTCAGGGCATCACCTGTAACAGCAGTCTTCTCGCGGAGAGTGAAGCACTTGACAATGCTCTCTATATCGCTCGAAAAGATGTCTGCCGCCTCACCGGTAGCATAGATGCCAAGGGTGACCATATCGCCACCGTGCTTTACGAAATACTGCGTTGCCATATACTCTACACCACCGTCGGTAAAGGTATATGCAAGCTTCTCTGCATCAAGTCCACCGAGAACCGTTGCAGACCTTGAGACGAGAGTGAAGGAGCCGCAAAGCCCCTCGGCATAGCTCTCTGCAGTCTCCGTTACATAATCGGAGAGCGCCATATCGCTTGCGGGAGTGTAATATCTTGCACTTACTATAACAGTATCGCTTACCGTTATGTAGGCGCTCGAAATTCCGCTTGCAATATTTGATGTCCAAGTGGTCGGCACATAGAGCGAAAAGGGCTCTCCCTCAACAGTTACCGACTGCATGCCGTCGGGCGCGCCGTCATCACTGCAGGCGACGAGCGAGAGGGCAAGCACAAATATCATAGCTATCAAAATAAATTTCTTCATTATCCTGAACCTTTCCTGAATCTTGATACTACTATATCACATATTTTTTATGACGGTATCAAGTATTTGTTAATTTTCCTCGTCAAGCGCAAGAATTTTTCTCTTGAATGCCCTTCCGCGCTCCTCAAAATTCACAAACTGGTCAAAGCTTGTTGATGCGGGCGAGAGCAGAACTGTATCGCCGCGCTCGGCAATGCTTATCGCTCTGTCGGTGGCGGCGTCAAGCGAGTTCTCTATATATACGGGAATACCGCTTGTGAGAAATTCGGGACAGGCATCAAGCGCCGCCCTTATTTTTTTTGCTGTCTCTCCGTTAAGCACCACCGCCTTTGCGCGACTGGCAAGTAGCTCTGCAAGGGGGGCATAATCTGTGTTTTTATCAGCACCGCCGCAGATGACGATAGGTCTCTCATCAAGTGCAGAGAGCGCCGCCGCTGTGCGCGTAGGAGTTGAATCTATAGAGCTGTTGTAATAGCGCACGCCGCCCTTCTCGGCAACAAGCTCGAGTCTGTGCTCAACGCCGCCAAAGTCGCGCGCGATCTCACGGTATACCTCGGGGGAGACATCACCGTATGTAAGCGCTATCGCGGTCATATAATTCTCAATATTGTGTCTGCCGCGAAGCTTTATGTCGGAAAGCGCGAGCAAGGTTTGTTCACTTTCGCCGTCAAAGAAAACTATGCTTCCGTCACTTATATAGACAAGCTGTGCGCCCTCAGGCATCTTCTCACGGCTTTTTGTTGACGAAAAATAGATGGGTCTTGCCTCGCCGCATTCAAGTGCCAAGGTAAGAGCATTATCGGCGTTGAGAACGACTCTGCCTGTTCTCTTGCCGCAAATGTTATACTTTGCCGCGGTATATTCTGCCATGTCCCTGTGCCAATTCAGGTGGTTGGGAGTTATGTTGGTTATCGCCGCCGCATCGGGAGAATGGCGCATTCCCATAAGCTGAAAGCTTGAAAGCTCAAGCACTGCCGCGTCATCCTCGCAGAGCTCATCAACATGAGGTAAAAGAGGCGCACCGATGTTGCCTCCTACAAGTGCCTTTCCCTTCCCGTCCCGCGCCTTATCTGTCGCAAGGAAAAGATGGGTGAGTGTTGTTGTGGTGGTCTTTCCGTCGCTTCCCGTTATAGCATATATCTTTGAGGGACAAAGCTCAAAAAAGAGCTCGGTCTCGCTTGTAAAATAGGCATCGCCCGGAGCGTTTATCCTGTCGGCGCGGATACCGGGGGTACGGAATATCACCCTCTCGCGCACGCGCTCAAGACAGTCCTCGCCAAGAACAAGCTTCACACCACAGAGGGATAGGCGGTCCGCCAACTCCCCGAGAACCTCGCGCCCCTTCTTTTCATAGACGGTAACGCGTGCTCCGTGCGAAAGCAGAAAATCAACAAGGGGTAGGTTGGATATACCAAGTCCTACCACTGCAACAGGCTCGCTTTTTATTAAATTCATAATATAATAATTTCTCATATTGACCTCGCCCCATCCTTCATCTACATATATTATATAATTATATTCTATCAAATGCAACAGAAAAGGCAAAATTTTGTGAAAATAAAAAATAATTGAAAATTCCCCCTTTTCAAAAGCAGAAATATTTGATATAATTAAATGTAATGGATATTTCGTAAAAAAATCCCCAAAAAAGGATAAAACATAAATGGCTGAAAAGAAAACTATCAAAAAACCCGAATACAATGACCAAAGCATAAAAGCACTTAAAGGTGCAGACAGAGTGAGAAAGCGCCCAGGCGTTATCTTTGGCTCTGACGGCCTTGACGGCTGTGAGCACTCCTTCTTTGAGATACTCTCAAACTCGGTAGACGAGGCAAGAGAGGGACACGGAAATGAGATAAAGGTCACCGTCTATCGCGACAAGTCTATAAGCGTTGATGACCGCGGACGCGGAATCCCGCTCGGCTATAACGAAAAAGAGGGCAGATGGAACTGGGACCTTATCTTCTGTGAACTCTATGCGGGTGGAAAATATGATAATAACAAGGGCGATGCGGCTTACGGCTACTCGCTCGGACTCAACGGTCTCGGTGCCTGCGCTACGCAGTACAGCTCCGAATATATGGAGGTGTTCTCCTATGACGGCGTGCGCGAGAGCAAGATAAGCTTCAAGCGTGGAGAGCCTGTTACAGAGCTTGAGGTGCGCGAGCTTGGCAAGGGAGAGAGACGCACGGGAACGCTCATTCACTGGCGCCCCGACCTTGATGTCTTTACCGATATTGATATTCCCGTTGAATTTTACCGCGAGACTCTCAAGCGTCAGTCGGTGGTAAACGCGGGCATCGGCTTTGTGCTTCTCGTTGAAGATGAGAAGGGCAAGTTCAGCGAGGAGAAATTCCTTTATGCCAACGGTGTCTCCGACTATATCTCCGAGGTCGTCGGCGAGAACAGCATCACCCCTCCCGTGCTCTGGCACCTTGAAACACAGGGACGCGACAGAGGTGATAAGGATGAATACAAGCTCAAGGCTGACTTCTCATTCTGCGTTTCAAACACCGTAACGATGAAGGAGTATTACCACAATTCAAGCTTCCTCGAGCACGGTGGCTCGCCCGACAAGGCGGTAAAGGTGGCTTTCCCTTACGCACTTGATAAATATATAAAGGCGGCGGGGCTCTACACAAAGACCGAGCAGAAAAAGATAACCTTTGCCGATGTTCAGGACTGCCTTGTTCTCGTTATCAACAGCTTCTCAACTATGACCTCCTACGAGAACCAGACAAAGAAGTCTATAACAAATACCTTCATATATGAGGCAATGACCGACTTTCTCAAGCAGAACCTTGAGATCTATTTTATAGAAAATCCCCTCTTTGCCGAGGCGTTCGCAAAGCAGGTGCTTATCAATAAGCGAAGTCGCGAGGCAGCAGAGGCAAACAGGATCAAGGTCAAGAAAGACCTCACCGGCAAGATCGATATGGTCAACCGCGTTGAGAAATTTGTCAACTGTCGCTCACGCGACCCCGAAAAGAGAGAGCTTTATATAGTTGAGGGAGACTCTGCGCTGACATCCTGTAAGCTCGGACGAGATGCAGAATTTCAGGCAATAATCCCTGTAAGAGGTAAGACACTCAACTGTCTCAAGAGCTCATATGAGAAGATATTCAAGAGTGAGATAATCACAGACCTTCTCCGTGTTATCGGTTGCGGAGTTGAGATAAACGGCAAGGTCAAGGGCGACATTGCGGCATTTGATATGAATCTTCTCCGTTGGTCAAAGATAATCATTTGTACCGATGCCGACGAGGACGGCTTCCAGATTAGAACCCTGCTCCTCACACTATTCTACCGTCTACTCCCCACGCTTCTCAAGGAAGGCAAGGTGTTTATTGCCGAGTCGCCTCTCTTTGAGATAAGCTGCAAGGACGATATCTACTTTGCCTACAACGAGTTTGAAAAGGCGGAGATACTTAAAAAGCTTGAGGGACAAAAATATACCATTCAGCGTTCGAAGGGTCTTGGTGAGAACGAACCCGAGATGATGTGGCAGACTACAATGAGCCCCGCTACACGCCGCCTTATCTCTGTAACACCCACAGACCCCGTTAAGACCGAAATAATTTTTGATACTCTCCTCGGAGATAATCTCCCCGCCCGTAAGCAGTTCATTGCAGAGCACGGCAGCGAATACCTGAAGGATGCGGATATCTGACCAAAAGGAATAACGATTTTCCAAGGTGAAAATTAAATTTCTGAAAATTTCTTTAGAAAAGACTTGACAAACGCCAAAAGCTGTGGTAATATATTCGGGTACGAAAAGTACGCTTGCGGCGTTAGCTCAGCTGGATAGAGTGTTTGGCTACGAACCAAAAGGTCGGGGGTTCGAATCCCTTACGCCGTGCCAGAAAAGGCATCAAGGATATTTCCTTGATGCCTTTTCTCGTATTACGATATGATGAAGAACCCCGCCATTTTGCCAAAGCAAAATGGTTTTGTTTGCGTTTCGCAGACTCCCAATTAAAGCTAAACTTTGACGCAAACACGGGTTCTGAATCCCTTACACCGGGCGCTCGGCAACCGGCGAGATCCTCTATCTTTTACGCCGCGAGATAAGAGCTTTTGAAGACAAGAACGGTACTATTGAATATCCGCCAAAGGAAGAATGCAAATAAAAAACAGAGGAAGCACAATGCTTCCTCTGTTTTTTATTCCCCATACGATGAATCAAGGCCAAGTGCCTCAAGAGATGCCTCGTCATAGTATTCAAGCGGATCTACAGAAAGCCCACCTACGGTCATCTCAAAATGAAGATGCGGCTCCTCTGCAACTTCTATCATTGCGCTGTTGCCAACAGTTGCGATAAGCTGCCCCGAGCGCACAGAAACACCCTCCGAGATACCCTCAGGAAGAGTCTCTCCAAGATTCTTATATATCGTAACACTGTCGCCGCCGTGCTCAATAGCCATACAATAGCCCATCTTGACATCTTCCCATATCTTCGCTATCTTGCCATCAGCTGCCGCGTAAACGGGTGCCGACTCCTCGGTAAGCACATCAATGCCAAGGTGTACCCTGTAGTCATTCATTGTTGTTGAATAGACTTGAACGCTTGCGTCATGACCCTTCATAAGCATTCCCTTTACAGGGAGCACAAGCGAAGGGAGAGTATCACCAACGGGAGTTGAAACATTACTTGAGGGAGCGTCTGCCTTGGGGGGCTCGGTAGCGGGAGGCTCGGTCTCATCGGGCGTCTCAACTATCTCCTCGCTAGACTTGTCGGTGTCAGAAGGCAACGGAAGATCGTCCTCATTCTTCTTTGAACGGTTGGTAGCTACGGTGACCGCCACGATAGTTGCGATAGAGACAACAAGCAAGACGGCAGTAATGACCGTTGCTCTGTTGACTCCCGAATTTTTAAGCTTTTCTAAAAATTTGGAATTTTTGAATTTGTCTGACATTTTCTCTACTCCTTTGAGTTATTTACTGACATTATTTTCACCGTCGCACATTCTGTTTATTCACCTTTGGCAAAATAAGTTGACTTTTTTGCAACTGCATTGCAAAATTGTCATTATTTTTTGCAAAAGTCGCTTTGATATTATATAAAGTAGAAATTGATAAAAAAATCTTGACATATCCGAATCATTGTGCTATTATGTATTTTATAGATTTTTCGGGACACTGCCCCGATTATAAACAAGAGGTAAACAAAATGAAAAAGACAGTACTTAAAATCTTTGCACTCGTTACTTGTGTTCTTATGCTCTCCACAGCGCTTCTCGCTTGCGGACAGAAGAACGACACCTTCTTCATAGGTGCAACAGGTCCTCTCTCCGGAGAAAATGCAAGCTACGGAACATCCGTTCAGAACGGTGCTCTTCTCGCAGTTGAAGAGATCAACGCCGCAGGCGGTCTCAACGGAATCAATTTCACATTTGAAATGATAGATGACGAAGCTAACCCTGACAAGGTTACTGCCGCTTACGACACCCTTATCTCCAAAGGCATGATAGTTTCCACAGGTAGTGTTACATCTGGCGCGTGTGCACAGTTTGCTTCACTCTCCAAGGATGATAATGTGTTCTTTATGACTCCTTCGGCTTCCGCTGAAGGCTGCATAGCAAACAGCAACGCCTACAGAATCTGCTTTGGCGACCCCGACCAGGGTACAGTTGCAGCAAAGGCTCTCGTTGAGGCCGGCTACACAAATATCGGCGTTGTTTACGCGAGCGACAGCTCCTACTCCGCAGGTATCTTTGAGGCATTCAAGACAGAGATGACAAACCTTGACAAGACCTTTACAGAGAAGTCCTTCACAGACTCCACAAAGACAAACTTCACACAGCAGGTGACCGACCTTAAGGCACAGGGCTGTGATGTAGTTTTCCTTCCCATCTACTATCAGCAGGCATGGCTCATCATTCAGGAGGCTGACAAGCTTGACTTTACCGTTGATTTCTTCGGCGGAGACGGTCTTGACGGCATCTATGGATACGCAAATGAGTCCGAGCTTCTTCACGGCGTTCAGTACCTTACTCCCTTTGATGTAGCAAGCACTGACGAAACAGTTTCAAGCTTCGTAACAGCTTACGAGGCAAAGTATGGCGAGAAGCCCGACCAGTTCGCAGCAGACGGATATGACGCAGTTATGGTAATCTATGAGACAATGAAGACCGCAGGCGTTGATTCTCTTGACATCACCGCTTCCGAGCTCTGTGACAAGATCACAGCAGTACTCAACGGCGACTTCACATTTGTAGGCACAACAGGCACTATCACCTGGTCCTCAAACGGTGCTCCCACAAAGTCCCCTATCGTTGTTACCATTGGCTGATCCACAGGAATAATCTTTCCGTACACTTGTAGGGGCGAAAGCCCTTACAAGTGTGTTTTAACTAATACGGCACAAATCCCGTAACACACTCTAAAACAGATAAATCCCTTTCCCCGCCATAGGTATGGCACAAAAACAAGAAAGGCTGGTCATAAATTTTATGGACATCATCAGCACATTGATAAACGGATTGAGCCTCGGCGCAGTATATGCAATGATAGCTCTCGGTTACACAATGGTTTACGGAATAGCAAAGATGCTGAACTTCGCTCACGGCGATGTAATAATGGTCGGCTCTTTTGTAATTTTCTTTTTACTTGAAAAAACAGGCAATCCCTGGATAGCCGTTATCGTTTCGATTATTTTCTGCTTCCTTTTGGGAATAGTGATAGAGAAGGTGGCGTACAAGCCCTTGCGCGGCGCGTCATCTCTCGCAGTTCTTATTACAGCTATAGGAGTAAGCTATATGCTTCAAAGCTTGGCACAGCTTATTTTCGGTGTCACTCCCATACCTGTATCCCTTTTCAGTGAATTATCGTCCATCAATATCGGTGGCATAACAATAAAGGTGACATCTATCATCACGCTTATCGCAAGCGCGATAATCATGACGGTGCTTACCCTCTTTATCAATCGCTCAAAGGCCGGCCGTGCAATGCTTGCCGTCAGCGAGGACAGAGGGGCGGCACAGCTTATGGGTGTCAACATCAACCGCACTATCGCGCTTACCTTTGCGATAGGCTCGGCGCTTGCAGCTGTAGCCAGCATATTCTACCTTTTTATGACTCCCGTTACACAGCCTACCTTCGGCGCAATGCCCGGTATCAAGGCCTTTGTTGCGGCGGTGCTTGGTGGCATCGGAAGCATTCCCGGTGCTATGCTTGGCGGTGTGCTGCTTGGAATCATTGAGCAGTTTGCCCTCAAATACGAGGCGCTTGCTCCTTATGCCGACGCTGTTGTGTTCAGTATCCTTGTAATCGTTCTTCTTGTAAAGCCCGCAGGACTTCTCGGCAAGAAGAGAAATGAGAAGGTGTAATTATGAAAAAGACAATAGCATTTTTAAAGAAGAATCCGTCAAAGGTATTTAATTACTCCTTTGTTTCGCTTCTTCTCGTAGTTTTCGGCGCTATCTTCATAGCCAACGGCGGAAGCGCCAGAATGCCGATATTTACCCCGAATATGCTCACCCAGATAGCATACACGATGATTCTCGTGCTTTCGCTCAATCTTGTGGTAGGATTTCTCGGAGAGCTCTCCCTTGGACACGCGGGCTTTATGTATATCGGTGCGTATGCGGGCGGTCTTTTCTCGCACTTTACTACAGAGATAATAGCAAGTAATTTCGTTCGCCTTGTCCTCGCGATGCTCGTGGGCGGTCTTGTAGCCGCAATTTTCGGACTTATCGTAGGTCTGCCTGCACTGCGCCTGCGCGGCGACTACCTCGCGATAGTAACACTTGCATTTGGTGAGATAGTCCGCGGCGTGCTTAAAAATGTAAAGGTGGGCGACTATATCAAAAACCCCGCTGACGGCTTTACTCTCCCCCGCTATAAGGGACTATTTATTATCGCATTTATCGTTCTTCTCATAACACTTTTCTGCATACAGAACCTTGTAAGCAGTAAGCACGGCCGTGCGATAACAGCTATTCGCGATAACGAGATAGCGGCGCGTTCAATGGGTATAAACATTACCTTCTATAAGCTTATGGTATTCACACTCGCCGCTTTCTTTGCAGGCATCGCGGGAGCTATCTACTCAAATTACTCTGCAGTTATCTATTCATCATTCAGCTACAATTACTCAATTGAGCTGCTTGTTATGGTGGTGCTTGGCGGTATGGGCAGTCTTTCGGGCAGCCTTATCTCTTCACTGCTTCTCGTATTTATAAATGTAAAGCTTCAGTCTTACCTTACGGGCGACCTTGCCGGAGCAAAATATCTCGTTTACGCAATAATCCTTATTGCAATGATGATGATAAGCTCTTCACCAAAGCTCGCTCCCCTTCGCGAAAAGCTGAACTGGAAATATGTTAGCAGCAAGATCTTCGCGAAGAGAAATAAAAAAGACGAGACAGATGCGAAGGAGGAGGCGTAATATGGAAAACACCAACAATACTCCCGTTCTTCGTGCCGAGCATCTTTCAATTCAGTTCGGCGGTCTGCGCGCAGTTGACGATGTAAACCTCACCATTCATAAAGGCGAGCTTTACGGACTTATCGGCCCTAACGGCGCGGGCAAGACAACATTTTTTAACCTTCTCACAGGTGTTTACAAGCCTACATCGGGTAGATTTTACCTTTGCGGAGAGGAGCTTACAGGCAAATCTCCTATGGAGGTAAACCGCAAAGGCATTGCCCGTACCTTCCAGAATATCCGCCTTTTCGGAAACCTTACAGTTGCAGAAAATGTAATGGTTGGTCTTGCAAATCAGATCCCCTGCACAGTTGCAGAGTCCATCTTCCGTCTCCCGAGACACAGAAGCTCGGAAAAGGAATTCCGTGAGAGAGCACATGAGCTTCTCAAGGTATTCAAGCTTGATGAATACAGCGACTTCCTCGCTCAAAATCTTCCCTACGGTAAGCAGCGCCGACTCGAGATAGCCCGCGCGCTTGCCTCAAACCCGAAGCTCCTTCTTCTTGACGAACCCGCTGCGGGAATGAATCCCAACGAGACACAGGAGCTTATGGATGACATCCTCTTTGTCAGAGACCACTTTGATATGACCATTCTGCTTATTGAGCACGATATGCGTCTTGTAGGCGGTATCTGCGAAAATCTTACCGTTCTCAATTTTGGAACAGAGCTTGCTCAAGGTAAGACGAGCGATGTACTGAATGACCCCGCCGTTATCAAGGCGTATCTTGGCTGATAGGAGGAAAAGACATGTCAGAAACATTGCTTAAAGTAGAAGACCTCGAAGTTTATTACGGCGTGATAAAGGCTCTCAAGGGGATATCCTTTGAGGTCGGCCGCGGAGAAATAGTTTCGCTCATCGGCGCCAACGGTGCAGGCAAGACTACTACCCTCCACACCATCACAGGCCTTATTGCCCCCAAGCACGGAAAGATAACCTATAAGGGCGAGGATATAACCAAGACCCCCGCACACAAGATAGTCTCTATGGGACTTGTTCATGTTCCCGAGGGCAGACGAGTTTTCCAGAATCTTTCGGTCTATGACAATCTTCTTATGGGCGCCTATACAAGGAGCGATAAGAAGGAGATAGAGGCATCAATGGAAGAGGTGTTCCGAGATTTCCCGAGACTTAAGGAGCGCCGCCGTCAGCTTGCGGGTACTCTCTCGGGCGGCGAGCAGCAGATGCTTGCCATGGGACGCGCATTGCTTGCTAATCCCGAGCTTATCGTTCTTGATGAGCCCTCTATGGGACTTTCTCCCCTGCTTGTTTCGGAGGTCTTTGAGATAATCAAGTCCTTCAGAGAGGCAGGCAAGACTGTGCTCCTTGTTGAGCAGAATGCAAAAAAGGCAATGTCGATATCCGACAGAGTTTATGTCCTTGAAACAGGCTCTATAACTATGTCGGGCAATGCGACAGAGCTCATCAATGACGAAAGCATCAAAAAAGCTTACCTTGGTGAATAATCAAAGCGGGAGAAAAACACTCCCGCTTTGTAATAGTTAAAACAGAGGATATAAATGACAATAATCAGTGTAAATGATATATCGCTGTCCTTTGGAGTTACAGAGATATTGCGCAATATTTCCTTCTCACTTAACGAAAATGACCGAATGGGCATTATCGGTGTCAACGGCTGTGGAAAATCAACGCTACTCTCTGTCATTCTCGGTGAAAATGATGCCGACAGCGGTAATGTATATATATCAAAACAAAAAAGCGTGGGAGTGCTCCGCCAGAACGACGCCTTTATAAACGCCGACATATCTGATGACACTTCCCTCACCTCGCTTGAGGTTATGTACAAAAGCTTTCCTGAGCTCCTTGAGATGGAAGCACGCCTCGCAGAGCTTGAAAGCAGACTCTCACTTGCGCCCGACGAGCGCACAGCGGCAGAGTTCTCCTCGCTCAACGAGCGCTTTATATCCGAGGGTGGACTTGAATTTCGCGGAAGATGCGCCTCAACACTTGGAAAGATGGGCTTTACCGAGGAGCAGATGCGACTTCCCTATTCGCTTTTAAGCGGCGGTCAAAAAACAAGACTTGCGCTCTCGCGCGAGCTTTGCCGCGAGCCCGACCTGCTTCTTCTCGACGAGCCGACGAACCACCTTGATATAGAAACCCTCGGCTGGCTTGAGTCCTACCTCGCCGCATATAAAAAATGCCTTATCGTCATCTCGCACGACAGATATTTCCTTGACAAGGTGACAACAAAGACCCTTATTATGGAAAATAAGACCGCAAAGCTATATAACGGCGGCTACACGGTAGCCACAAAGAAGCGTCGCGACGAGCTTGAGATACAGATGCGCCATTACAAGAATCAGCAAAAGGAGATAGCGCGTCAGGAGGCATACATTGAACAGCAACGCGCATGGAACAGAGAGCGCAATATAATTGCCGCCGAGTCAAGGCAAAAGCTTCTTGACAAAATGGAGCGCATAGAGCGCCCAAAGGAAGCTCCAAAGCCTATAAAAATGCGCTTTAATTCTTCCCTTGAAAGCGGAAATGATGTGCTGACCGTGCGCTCACTCTCCTTTGGCTATGAGGGAGCGGAGCCGCTTTTTGATGACTTTTCTCTGCTGGTCAAAAAGCGTGAGCGACTTTTCTTTGTCGGTGCTAATGGCTGCGGAAAATCTACCCTTATCAAGCTGATACTCGGCAGACTCGCGCCGAATGCAGGATATATTGAAGCAGGCTATAATGTGAAGGTCGGATATTACGATCAGGAAAATCAGAACCTTACCGACAGAAATACCGTGCTTGACGAGCTTCATAATGCATATCCTATGCTCACAGAGCAGGAGATACGCACCTCCCTTGCCGCATTCCGCTTTATAGGTGACGATGTCTTTAAGGAGGTATCCGTCCTCAGCGGCGGCGAGCGAGCAAGGCTTACACTTGCAAAGCTCCTCCTCTCCGAGATGAACCTTCTCATTCTTGACGAGCCGACAAACCACCTTGACATCGACTCCCGCGAGGCTCTTGAAGCGGCGCTTGAGGAGTTTGACGGAACGATAATCACCGTCTCGCACGACCGTTACCTCATTGACAAGCTTGCAACAAGAATTATAGATATAGTTCCGCCTTCCGAGGGTAGCTGCCGCAATATTCCGATAACCAATGTCGGAGACGGATACACCGAGCTTGTGCGTGAAAGAGAGCGCCTCTTGGCTCTCGCTTCTTCAACAGCCACCCTAACGACGAGTACCACCTTGAGCGCACCGTCGGGCAAGGAGCAGTATCTTGAGGCAAAAAAGAATGCCGCCGAGCAGAAAAAGCGCGAGCGCTATATTGAGCGCCTCACAAAAGAGGCCGCCGAGCTTGAAGCCGAGCTTGAGAAGCTTGAGAACGAGATGCAGGGCGATGCCGCAACCGATTATGTTCGCCTTGCAGAGCTTGATAATCGCAAAAACGAAATAGAAGATCGCTTGCTGTTTATATACGAGGAAATAATTTAACCTACTTTCTTTGAAAAGAAAGTAGGCAAAGAATCTTCCCTGTCTTATTTCTTTCATTTTCACAAAGAAAAACAAACGGGCTGTCGCTTGGCGACAGCCCGTTTGTCAGCTTATTCTTGCGCGCAGAGAGGAAAAATTAAATGTTCCTTGCTTACAAATTTTGTGTTGTAAAAACGGAATAATTCCTTCTATAAAACCGGAGCCGTGTGCAGCGCCGAGACGACGCTGCCGATCACGCTACTCTCGGGAGGAGTGTTAACCAACACTAATTACGACACTCACTCATTTTGAAACAAACCATTCCGAGTCCTGGATAATTTTCTGTAGGGCTGGGGGGGAGATACCCTGACAAAAAATTTTGACATCCTCTCTCGCAGGTCTGTGTATTGCGTTTTATTACGACGATTTCGCATGTAAAATACCAAAATTTACCATTTTTCATACACAAATACGAAATAGCCACACTTATTCAAGAATATTTTACCATAAAGAATTCGAAAAGTCAACTGTTTTTTTCACATATTTGAGAATTTTTTTTAATATTTTTTCAAGTAAATTTGAGCTAAATACAAAAAATTTTTATAAGCTATTTATTTTCGCCAATTTCTATGTTATAATTATGATAGAAAATGACTTTTTCGGAGAGAACGATGGCAGACAACGAATTTTTGCGTGAAAATTTTCAACCCGTTCTTCTTGGTGACACGCCACTCTCGCGTCGTCTTGCAAGAGAGCTTTATAAAAAGCACCGACTTATATCCTATGTTTGTGACAAACGGTGTTCTCTTTTGACGCGTCTTTTGCCCTGCTGCCGCTTTTGGCGAATATCGGGCACGGAATTTTCCGAGCTTGCGGCAAAACAGCTCTGCCGTCTTGCCTTTGTTGATGCCTTCTGCGTATATATCGCAATTCCCTGCTCGGCAGAATATGAAACGCTTATAAAAGAAAACAACACTGTTCTTGATGCAGCATTCGTCATTCGACACCCGAGCGATCCCCTTGACAAGCTTTTTGCCGAGGAATGAGAAATAATTAAAACCGGAGGAATACAAAATGCTTTTAAGTGAACTTCTGGCAAAGGTCAACTGCAAACAAATAATCAATTCTGACGAGGCGTCTCTCTCGTCATTTGAGGTATCGCAGGTATCCTGCGACTCAAGACGCGCAGAATCGGGCGCTCTTTTCGTATGCATCTCGGGCGCGCTTTATGACGGACACGAATATGCAGCAGCAGCTTATGAAAAGGGCTGCAGAATTTTTGTAGCAGAAAAGCCCCTTTCACTTCCCGAGGACGCAGTGATCATAATCACAGACGACTCAAGAATCGCGCTTGCAATGATCTCGGCGGCATATTTTGCAAATCCCTCCGATAAGCTCACCGTGGTAGGAATTACCGGAACAAAGGGCAAGACAACCACATCGCTTCTTATATACAATATACTTAACGCAGGCGGCATATCGGCAGGATACATCGGCTCTAACGGAGTTGAGTTCGGTGATGTTCATTTTGACACGGTAAACACCACCCCCGAGAGCTATGACATCCAAAAATACATGGCAGACATGGTGGCAAACGGAGTGCGCGTGGTAGTAATGGAGGTCTCCTCGCAGGCACTTATGCTCGGCAGAGTAAGCGGCATCAAGTTTGACATCTGCGTTTTCACAAATCTCTACCCCGACCATATAGGTAAATACGAGCATCCCGACTTTGACAACTACAAGGCTTGCAAGCACTCGCTCTTTACCGACTACGGCGCTGATTTTGTAGTCTATAACGCAGATGACGACCACTCGGCAGAGATAATCGCAGGCTGCGGCTGCTCTTGCAAAGGCATCGCGATACACAAAAAGACAGACTACAATGCCGACAGCATCGAATATTTCCGTTCAGAGGGCTCTATAGGCGTATCCTTTGTTTGCGAAATGGATGACGCGCGCTTTGATGTTGCACTCTCCTTCCCTGGCGAGTTCAGCGTTTACAACGCACTCACTTCTATCGCGGTCTGCCGAAAGCTCGGACTTGGCTTTGATGTCATCTGTGCGGCAATGGCCAAGACAAGAATAAAGGGTAGATTTGAGACCATTGAGCTTCCTAACGGCGCGACGGCTGTAATTGACTACGCGCACAACGGAGTAAGCCTCAAGGCGGCGCTCACCGCCCTCCGAATCTATAACCCTAACCGCCTCATCTGCCTTTTCGGCTCGGTGGGCGGAAGAACCAAGATGAGACGCGCCGAGCTTGGTCTTGTTGCTTCGCGCGACGCCGACCTCTGCATCCTCACCTCGGACAACCCCGACAACGAGTCGCCAATAAACATTATCGGTGATATTGCATCCTATTTCACGGCAGGCTCCTGCCCCTATGTTGCGATACCCGACAGAAAAAAGGCTATTGAATACGCCCTTGAGAATTCGCAGAGGGGAGACATCATTCTCCTTGCGGGCAAGGGACACGAAAAATATCAGCTTATCTGCGGCGAACGCAGACTCTTCAGCGAGGCCGACATAATCAAGAATTCCCTTTCACTTTGTAAATAAAAATAAAGGCAGAGATTTTCTCTGCCTTTATTTTTATTTACGCAAGCTCCTCTGCCATAGCCGAGAGCTGTGCGCGGCTCTCTTCACCAAGAGCCGACATTATCTTTACAGTTGTCTCGGTAAAGGTAAGGTTCTTTGATTTCTCAAGCATAGCACGCATAACCTTTGCCGCCATAGGTGCCCAACTTCCGTTTTCAATAAGAGCGACCTTTCGGTTTGAGTAATTGCGCTCTGTAAGATGCTCTATAAAGCTTCTCATAAAGGGGAAGATGTCTCCGTTATAGGTAGTGGTAGCAAGCACAAGTCTGTCATAACGGAAGGCGTCCTCAACAGCTTCTGCCATGTCACATCTTGCAAGGTCATTAAGTGCAACCTTAACGCCCTTCGCACGAAGCGCGTCAGCAAGCTCAAGCACCGCGCGCTCGGTGTTTCCGTACACCGAGGTGTAAGCAATAACAACGCCCTCCTCCTCGGGTCTGTAGCTTGACCATGTATCATAGAGACCGATGTAATAGCCAAGGTTCTCTGTGAGCACGGGACCGTGAAGCGGACATATCTTTTCAATATCAAGTGCCGCCGCCTTCTTGAGAAGTGCCTGCACCTGCGCACCATACTTACCTACGATGCCGATGTAGTAGCGTCTTGCCTCGCAAGCCCAGTCCTCATCGACATCAAGCGCACCAAATTTGCCAAAGCCGTCTGCCGAGAAGAGCACCTTGTCCTTTGCATCATAGGTAACGATAACCTCGGGCCAGTGAACCATGGGTGCTGTGACAAAGGTAAGCTCGTGCGAACCGAGCGAGAGCTTGTCCCCCTCGCCAACAACTATTCTTCTCTCGGCAAAATCCTTGCCGAAGAAGTTCTTCATCATAGTAAATGCCTTTGCCGATGCAACTATCATTGCCTCGGGATATGCCTCTGCAAAGCTTGTAACATTTGCCGAGTGGTCGGGCTCCATGTGCTGAACGATAAGGTAATCGGGACTTCTGTCGCCGAGCACCGACGCGATATTTGCAAGCCATTCCTCGCCAAAGCGCGCATCAACGCTATCCATAACAGCTATCTTCTCATCAATGATGGCATAGGAGTTGTATGCCATTCCGTTCGGAACTATGTATTGCCCCTCAAAAAGGTCTATATCGTGGTCGTTAACGCCCACATATTTAATATCATTTGTAATTATCATAGTGAAAGCACCTCGTATAAAATTTTCTATATTATATCACAAAAGGCAGTGTCAGTCAAGTATTCTGCCGTCGGTTGAAATTGTTATGACTTGCCATGGAATGAACTTTCCGCTTGCCATAAGCGCACGCTTTACGGCATTCTCGATGCCACCACAGCAGGGCACCTCCATTCTCACCACCTTGACGCTCTTTATGTCATTGTTTGCGATTATTGCGGTGAGCTTTTCGGCATAATCGCCCTCGTCAAGCTTTGGACAACCTATAAGGGTTATGTGATTTCGCATAAAATCCTCGTGAAAGGCACCGTATGCATAGGCCGTACAGTCTGCTGCGATAAGTAGGTTTGCGCCATCAAGATAGGGCGCATTTGTGGGCACCAGCTTTATCTGGCAGGGCCACTGCATAAGGCGGCTCTCAAAAGACACCGAGCGACCGACGGTCAGTGCGCCCTCGCGCTTGATAGCTTTTGCCATAGCGCCGGGGCAGCCTCCCATGCGCAGAGGCTTTGCCTCGCTTGAGGGACAGCCGCAGAGTTGCTTTGCTTTGCCTTCCTTATTTTTTGCCGCAGCAACTGCCGCTTCGTCATAAGCGGGCGCCTCGCGCTCCTCAAAGCTGATCGCACCCGTGGGACAGGTGGGCAGACAGTCGCCAAGTCCATCACAGTAGTCCTCTCTCGTAAGACGCGCCTTTCCGCCTACCATCTCAATAGCCCCCTCGTGGCACGCCGCAGCACACAAGCCGCAGCCGTTACATTTTTCTTCATCAATTTTAATTATTCTTCTTATCATTATGCATAAACCTCCCTGTCAGAAGCATTTTCCGCTTTTGCAGTCCTCTGCCGAGCCGCCGCGGTAGCAAAGCTCGTTCGGGCACTCGCCTTTTTCGTAAAATTCTATAATATTATTGACTGTCGTTTCTGCGATATTTGACAGCGCCTCCTCTGTGAGAAATGCCTGATGAGAGGTCACTATGACATTCGGCATTGAAATAAGCCTTGCAAGCACATCGTCATCAATGATGTGACCCGAGAAGTCCTCAAAGAAGACATCTGCCTCCTCCTCATAGACATCAAGGCAGGCAGCCCCGACCTTTCGGGATTTTATCCCCGCAAGAAGCGCCTCCGCGTCAATGAGCGCGCCGCGCGAGGTGTTGAGTATCACAACTCCCTTCTTACAGCGCTCAAGTGCCTTGTCATCTATAATATGGTAGGTCTCGTCGGTAAGCGGACAGTGGAGCGAGATGATATCGCTCTCGTGCAAAAGCTCTTCAAGCTCGGCATAGCGCACGCCCTCGCGCTCTGCAAGGTCACTTGCGGGATATTTGTCATAGGCAAGCACCTCCATACCAAAGCCGCGGCAAATATCAATAAAAGCCCTGCCTATTCGCCCTGTGCCGATAACTCCTACCGTCTTTCCGTGAAGGTCAAAGCCCGTCATTCCCGCGAGGCTGAAATTAAAATCGCGTGTGCGGATATATGCCTTGTGGATGCGGCGGATAGATGTGAGGAGAAGCGCCATTGTATGCTCTGCAACAGCATATGGCGAGTAGGCGGGAACACGAAGCACATGAAGCTTACCGAAGGCATGCTTCATATCAACATTGTTAAAGCCCGCACATCGAAGCGCCACCACACGCACGCCGAGAGCGCAAAGCCGGTCTATAACAGCGGCATTCACATTGTCATTCACGAAGACACAAACACCGTCAAAGCCATTGGCAAGCATGGCGGTATCCTCGTTAAGCCTTGTTTCAAAATATTTAAATTCAATGCCGCGCTCTTCCCCGTATCTGTCAAACGAGGGCCTGTCGTAGGGCTTGGCATCAAAAAAAGCAAATTTCATTTTTTAGAACTCCTTCTTGATTTTCTGATAACATTATAGTATAATTATCTCGCAAAGTCTGTTGAAAATTCAACAAAACGGAGAAAATCATGAAGAAATATATAGAAATTTTAAAAAAATGCCGCCTTTTCGACGGGATAAGTGATGAGGAGCTTTCCTCTGTCCTCTCCTGTTTAGGTGCAAAGGTGGTGTCTTTTGACAAGAAATACACCATTCTTGCCGAGGGTTCGCCTGCAACATATTTTGGCATAATGCTATCGGGCACGGCACAGATAGTGAAGGTTGACTTTAACGGGAACCGAAGCGTTATCGACACACTTGGGGCAGGCGAGCTTTTTGGCGAGGCATTTGCCTGCGCAGAAATTACCGAGCTGCCTGTAAGCGTTATTGCCGAGGAGAGCTGCGAAGTAATGCTTATAAGCTGCCGACATCTTCTCCACACCTGCAGCAATGCCTGCTCCTTCCACCAACAGCTAATATTCAATTTGATGAAGGACCTTGCCACAAAAACGCTCGTCTTTCACAAAAAGATTGAGATAACCTCAAAGCGTTCAACACGGGAGAAGCTTCTCACATATCTTTCAATCACGGCAAAGGAGCGCGCCAGACGCGATTTTGATATTCCCTTTGACCGCCAAGGTCTTGCCGACTATCTTGAGGTTGAGCGAAGCGGACTTTCTGCCGAGATAAGCAAGCTTCGCCAAGAGGGTGTGATAGACTGCCGCAAAAACCACTTTACACTCTTATAATTCTCGGTATATTCTTAAAAAATGAGCAAAAAGGCTTGCTATTTGCGAAAAAACGAGGTAAAATCTATCTGTAAATAACTATCAAGGGACAAGGACAATGAAAACTTTTGAGCCAAAACTACTTGTAGCGCTGAAGGGCTACACAAAAAAACAGCTTTTATCCGATATTATCGCAGGCGTTATCGTTGCTATAATCGCTCTGCCCCTCTCAATAGCGCTTGCTATCGCTTCGGGCGTATCTCCCGAGCGCGGACTTTACACCGCTATCGTAGCAGGCTTTGTTATAGCTCTGCTTGGCGGTAGCCGAGTAAACATATCGGGACCGACAGCGGCCTTTGCCGCCATAGTAGCAGGTATAGTTGCCGAGCACGGAGTATCTGGCCTTGCTATAGCAACACTTATGGCGGGAATAATTCTCATAATATTCGGTATCTGCCGTGTAGGAACACTTATCAAATACATTCCCGAATCAATAACCGTTGGCTTTACCTCGGGTATCGCCATAACGATAATCATAGGTCAGCTTAAGGATTTTCTCGGACTTACCTTTCCCGAGGGAACACACGCCGTTGAGGCCTCGGAAAAGCTTATGGCAGTCATGACCTCTATTACCACCCTTAACCCTTGGGCACTTGTGGTCGGAATTATAGGTCTTGTCATACTTATTATCTGGCCGCGCGTTAGCAAAAAGATACCCGCCTCACTTATCGCGGTGCTTGTCGGTACGCTTGCAGTGCTGATATTTGACATTAACGCAAACACCATCGGCGACCTTTACAGCATAGAGGCAAGCCTGCCCCCATTCTCTGTCCCCGACATCAGTCCCCAGCTTATAATAGAGCTTCTGCCAAACGCCTTTACCATTGCTATCCTCGCAGCTATCGAGTCTCTCCTCTCCTGTGTTGTATCCGATGATATGATAGATGATACACACAATTCAAACACCGAGCTTATCGCGCAGGGCGCGGGCAATATCTGTTCGGCGCTTCTTGGCGGAATTCCCGCAACGGGTGCTATTGCACGCACCGCAGCAAATGTAAAAAACGGCGGCCGCTCCCCTGTGGCAGGAATGGTGCACGCGGCAGTTTTGCTTCTCGTGCTTGTTGTACTTATGCCCTTGGCGGCCTATATTCCTATGCCGATAATTGCCGCTGTACTCTTTGTGGTGGCATATAATATGAGCGAATTGCGACACTTTGTAAAGCTTTGCAGAAGCGAGCCTATCTCCGAGGTTTTGGTTCTTGCCCTGACATTTATCCTTACTATAGTATTTGACCTTGTAGTGGCTATTGCGGCAGGCCTTGCTCTTCACTTTGCCGTGCTTATCATAAAAAAGATTCTTGATAAAAGAAAAAAAGCCTGAAATCAGGCGTATAACACATAAAATGCCGTGCGCAATACTCTCCAAGAGTGTGCGCACGGCATTTTTTATTCCTCTGTCTTTTTTGTCCGCTTTTGCGAATCAAGTATCGGCACTATCTTTTTTGCCGTTTCGGTAAATATAAGCTTGATATATCTCATCGCGGTCGCGCGGGTGTCAGCATCAAGTCCGCTCCATATACGGGCGAGACTCTTTTTGTCGGAGTTGAGATCGGTAAGCGTTTTGGCATTAGTTGCCGTCATTGCAGAATAGAGATCCTCAACAAAGCGCTCGCGCTCCTCGCTTGACATCTCGGAGAGCCACTGCTTGACAGTCTCGTCAATAAACTTGCTCTCCTTTGTTATAGAGTCAAGATGGATGAAGCTACCGCCCATTACCTCCCACGAAAAGCTGTCATGCTGAAAGATACCGTTTTGCGCGCTTCTGATGACCTCATAGTTTTCCTCATGCTCAAGAAGCATTCCGACCACCGAGGTCTGTGGGAGTATTGTGCGTACCCTTGAGCGCACAGCCTCGTAATCGGGCGAGGCTGTAAAGCCCTCGCTAAATCCCGGTCCGTCATGATTATATGCCATAACCACGCGCTCCTTTGTAGCCTCGGAGCATTTTGTGAGGGCATATACAGCGAGATTTCCGCCCTTTGAATGCCCACCAATATAAAAGCGCTCGTGTCGCACCGCCGCAACCGACTCAAGGTACTCAACCGCCTCGAGCTGTGCGGGAACGGGGTGCATAAAGCTCATATTAAAGTTTTCCTTCCAGCCGATTATCGTATCATCGGTGCCCCTGTATGCCACAAATGCCGTGCCCTCATCCAAAAGAAAGGTGAGCGCCGAGAACTGCATCTCGCGGTCATCCGAAACGATATTCACATATCCGCAAACACGGATGCGCGAAAAGCGCTCCGAATATGCGGCCTTTGACATAAGTGCGATTATTTCCTTCGGGATTATCGCCCCGACATATGCGGGCTCGCCGCGGTGACGGCGAAGATACGATTTGACCGCCGTTGACAAGAGTATCGGCTTATTGAAGGATGCCGAAACAATATTTTCAAAGTCAACATACGCGATCTGCGAAAGAATAAGAGTATCTACCTCGCATATAGGCACCTCTGAAAAATCAAGGTCGCCCCGCCAGTCAATATAATCCATCATGTTTGCCATAAATAAACCTCTATTAATTAGTTCTGTTTATGTACACTCTTGTATTCGTCGTAATATCTGTAATAGTTGCAGCCCTCTGTTCTGCCGCCGAGAAAGCGCGCCATCTCGTCCTCATCAAGGCCTACCGTGCAGACATATGCATCATATTCCTCGTCATAGTCATAAAACTCACAGCTCTCACAGCTTGCGGCAAGCTTACCTCTGCCAACTATTCCCTTTTTCTTTTCTTCCATAATATTTATCCCTGCATATTTTTTAGCTTATCAATGAAATTCTGAAGAATTATCTCTGCCGAGAGCGCGTCTATAACCTCTTTTCGCTTTGCACCACGGGTATTCGTCTCGTTGAGAAATCTTGCCGCAGTCATAGTAGTCATTCGCTCGTCAAAGAGACAAACAGGAATACTCTCCCCTATACGCTCCTCAAGCAGACGGGCAAATTTGCGGTAACGCGCCGCACGCGAACCCTCACTTCCGTCCATATTTACAGGCAGACCGACAACCACGCCGACAACACCGCGCTCGCGCACGACCTCGGCAACGGCATCTGCCGCTTTTTCTATTCCGCCCGCTGAAACCACACCTATCGCCGAGGCGATGAGCCTTGACGGGTCACAAACGGCAAGCCCTGTGCGCTTATCTCCAAAATCCACTCCGAGCAAGGCGCCCTTTATCTTCATTATTCTATCCATTTATATTGTTCCTTTTCATTGATTTTATCTTTTCTGCCTCTTTGAGCAAAATGTCGGAGCAGTTCTTCTCGGGATAAAGAGTAACCAACTCAAAGAGTGCCGAAAGCACCTCGCCTATCTCTCTGCCCTCAAAGCCGAGCGACATAAGCTCCGCGCCGCCACACGCAAGCTCCGCTATGCTCTCGCAAAGTCCCGCACTTCGCGTCTCTGCGATAAGTGCTGTGGCGTCCTCACCCGAAAGAAGAGCACGAATTTCGGCAACCGTTTCGACATCGTCCCTGTATTTTATAATGCACCTTCGCGCACCGACGGCGTCACGCGGAGCTTGCTCGCAAGCTCCTGCTGCTATCCGCAGGGCTCTGTCGGTGAGCGCATTTGAATATTTAAGTCCTCTCAATATCGCACGCGCCTCATCGAGAGCGCACTCCGAAAGCAACATTCCGAGCCTTGCCTCGGGGGTAGGGGTAATGCGTGAAAGCATTGAAATAAGCTTCCCTGACGGTAGATATGAACCGATGATATAGGGCGAAATACCAAGCCTTATCATTCTCAAGAGCGCACTCCCCGGCTCGGGAGCAACAAGAAGCTTCAAGAGCTCCACTCCCTTCCTCTCGCCCGAAATATCGCAAAGCCCCTCTCGGCAGGCGGCAAGCGCTTTCTCTGTTTGCTCATCTACAGAAAAGCCAAGCTGTGCCTCAAAGCGAAGCGCGCGCATTATACGAAGGGCATCCTCGTTCATTCTGCGCTCGGGGTCACCAACCGCCCGTAGTATCCCGCTCTCAAGGTCGCTCTGGCCTCCATAAGGGTCAACAAGTCCCCTTTTTTTATTATATGCCATTGCGTTCACCGTGAAATCACGGCGGGCAAGGTCCTCGCAGATATCCGCTGTAAAGCTAACACTCTCGGGGTGTCGCGAGTCAAGATATTCCCCGTCAACACGGTAGGTGGTGACCTCTATAGCATTGCCGCCGGCGAGAACTGTCAGCGTGCCGTGCTTAAGTCCTGTAGGAATAGTTTTCATATCCGAGAATACAGAAAGCATCTCGTCGGGCGTGGCAGATGTAGTGACATCAAAGTCATTCGGCTCACGGCCGAGCATAATATCGCGCAGTCCGCCGCCCACAACATAGGCTTCGTATCCGTGCGCCTCAAGGCGCTCAATTACCTCATCAACATAGTCGGGATAGCGCATCTGCCTCACCTCCTTTTTTATAATTATACTACTTTGCTACCCCTGTGTCAACTTTTGCGTAGGAGGATTTTATGAAAGCCCTTGACAAACTTTTTCTTTGAGAGATAATAAAAAGTCGGGAGGGCAATGCCCTCCCGCTTGATTTTATAATTCATCTCCAAGGTATGTAGGATCGTTTTCGCGTTCGCTATACTTGCTGCCGACAAGTTCTCTGTAAAATGCTGCTGTTGACGCCTGTATATAAGGAGTTAGCCAAA
>JAZOSH010000016.1:0-8211 GCA_045656985.1 Eubacteriales bacterium
CTCAAGAGATTTAAGGACGATGTCCGTGAGGTAGCACAGGGCTACGAGTGCGGTGTCGGACTTGATCGCTTCAACGACATCAAGGTTGGAGACATCCTTGAGGCCTTCATAATGGAAGAGATCGAGAGATAATTTAATATCATACCGTGGGGAATAACCTTCCCCACGGTTTTATTTTGTTATAGATGAGTATATAAATTGGGATTTATCGGGGAGACGACCTCTTACGGAGAACCCAAGATTAAAAGTTTTGGTCGAGCTTTTTCAAAAGCTCGCGGGTCATAGGGCGGAGCCCTAAAAAACGGCGCTTTTCTTTTGGGGCGCCTTTTCTTTGCGCGCCTCCTTCCCACGAAAAGAAAAGGCGCAAAGAATCGCTTTTTTCTTTGGCTGAAAGAGCCACAAAGAAAAAAGCTCGTGCTCTACGAGCCCTTCGCAAAAAAGAAATGCCGAGAGGAGAGTTTCGCGCTCTGCGGAGCGCGACAAGCACCTTTCTTGAAAGAAAGCGTGCTTGACACCAAAGAACTTTCATAGAGGTGCTCCGAATATTGTCCCCGACAAATCAAAATTTGAATTATTCTCCCCCGTATCAAGGCACGAAAAAGAAATTTTCAAAAAACTCTTTACAAAATTCTGCATATAGTGTATAATGATAGAACAAAATAGTCAAGGACGGGGAAGAAACCGAGTAAGACCGACCAGAGAGATGTCGCCAAGGGCTGAAAGCGGCGTTGCGGAAAAATCGGCTTGTGCGCCCCCGAGACTCCGACAGGGAAGCCGCAAGGTGCGTATCTGTTGGCGCAGGACTGCGTTACAGTCGGCATTCGCCATGAGTATAATTCAGAGTGGAACCGCGCTATGTCGCCTCTGTGTCACACGACACCGAGGTGTTTTTTTATTTATTTTATTGCAGAAAGGAATGCTCATTATGAACAATACCGAAAGCAAGACTCAAAAAAATGAATGCAAGGCGGCAGAGGTCGTCAAGGAAAAAATGAAAATAGCAAAAAAGAATATAAAGAAAGCCGTTGCATCAGTTAAATATGATGTCAAGGCCGTGCGCGAGCGCGACCCCGCCGCGAAGAGCGACCTTGAGGTCCTTCTTCTCTATTCGGGAATGCACGCGCTCCTCGCATACAGAGCCTCTCACTTTTTGCACGAAAAGAAGCTCTATCTGCCCGCGCGCGCTATCAGCCAGTTTGCAAGATTTGCAACGGGCATAGAGATACATCCCGCCGCAAAGATAGGCAAGGGACTTGTTATTGACCACGGAATGGGCGTTGTCATCGGTGAAACTGCCGAGATAGGCGACAATTGCACGCTATATCAGGGCGTCACCCTCGGCGGTACGGGTAAGGATATAGGCAAGCGTCACCCTACACTTGGCGATAATGTGCTTGTCGGCGCAGGAGCAAAGGTGCTCGGCCCCTTCAAGATAGGTGACGGCTCAAAGATAGCCGCAAACGCTGTTGTGCTTGATGAAATACCTGCTAACTCCACCGCGGTCGGAATTCCCGCAAAGATAGTTCGTCGCCAAGGAGAGAGGGTTGAGGACCTTGACCAGATCCACATTCCCGACCCCGTAGCACAGGAGATAAAGAGGCTTGAATGCAAGCTTGCCGAGCTTGAGGCAGAGCTTGAGGAGCTTAAACCCAAAAAGAAAAGAAAGTAAAAAGCAAAAAGGAAAACAGTATCATGTATCTATATAACTCACTGACAAGAAAAAAGGATAAATTCGTTCCCAACGAGGAGGGAAAGGTGTCAATGTACACCTGCGGCCCCACAGTCTATCATTACGCGCATATCGGAAACCTCCGTTCCTATATAATGGAGGACATACTTGAGAAATATCTGCGCTATTCGGGCTATGATGTAAAGCGTGTTATGAACATCACCGATGTCGGACATCTCACGAGCGACGCCGACGAGGGCGAGGATAAGATGCTCAAGGGCGCAAAGCGCGAGAAAAAGACAGTCATGGATATTGCAAAATTCTATACCGACGCCTTTTTTGCAGACTGCGCCAAGCTCAACATCAAAACTCCCGATGTAGTTGCACCTGCAACGGGCTGCATTGACGACTTTATAAAGGTCATCTCGGCTCTTATTGAGAAGGGATATGCTTACGAGGCGGGTGGAAATATCTATTTTGACACCTCAAAGCTTGAGGAATATTATGTATTCAACGATTTCAAGGAGGAGGATCTTGCTGTCGGCGTTCGCGAGGGCGTTGAGGGCGACTCCAACAAGAAAAACAAGGCTGATTTCGTCCTTTGGTTCACAAAATCAAAGTTTGATGACCAGGAGCTCAAGTGGGACAGCCCTTGGGGTGTCGGCTACCCCGGCTGGCATATTGAGTGCTCCTGTATCAGCATGAAGAACCTCGGTGAGTATCTTGATATCCACTGCGGCGGTATAGACAACGCCTTCCCCCACCACACCAACGAAATTGCACAGAGCGAGGCTTATATCGGTCACAAATGGTGTAATTACTGGTTCCATGTCCACCACCTTAACACTAATTCGGGTAAGATGAGTAAGTCGTCGGGTGAGTTTTTGACGGTCTCCTTGCTTGAGTCAAAGGGCTATGACCCCCTCGTTTACCGCTTCTTCTGTCTGCAGTCTCACTACAGAAAGTCGCTTGTTTTCTCGTATGAGAACCTTGACAACGCGGCAGCGGCATTTGCAAAGCTTCTCGCTAAAATCGTGGCAATTCACAAAGAAGATGCCGGCGAATACGATGCAGCGGCAGCTGATGCGCTCAAGGCAAAATTTGTTCAGGCGCTTGATGCCGACATGAACACCTCTCTTGCGGTTACCGCGCTTTACGATGTTCTCAAGGCAAACACGACAGCGGCAACCAAGATCGCTCTTATTGACGATTTTGACAGAGTGCTCTCGCTTGACCTCAACGCAAAGGCCAAGAAAATTATCGAGGACGAGGCAAAGGCGGCAGAGGCAAAGTCTGATGACCCCTTCATCCTTGAAATAGAGGCCCTTATTGAGGAGCGTAAGGAGGCAAAGAAGGCAAAGAATTACGCCCGTGCAGACGAGATCCGCGCAAAGCTTACCTCAATGGGCGTCACCCTCATTGATACCGCCCAGGGCACACAGTATAAAATAGATTAAATTATTCAGATAAAGAAGCGGGAGAAGATTTTCTCCCGCTTCTTTTAGTTCTCAAGCAAGGGTCTATGCCCGTATAAGCTTGAAAAAAACTCGCTTTTGTGGTATAATATATATAGTATCATAAAAAGGAGAGCAATATGGCAATATATGTAACCTCTGATCTTCACGGCACGAGTCTTGAGATGCTCAAGGAGCTGCTTGCAAAGGCAAGCTTTGGAGAGAACGATTGGCTCTACATACTCGGAGATGTAATAGACAGACACGGTGACGGCGGCGTCTCAATTCTTCGCTGGCTGATTGATCAGCCCAATGCCCAGCTTATTCTTGGAAATCACGAATCGATGCTTCTGTATTGCCGTTGGCTCTTTGAGGAGGTAACAAACGAGAGCCTTGATGCGCTCTCGGCAGAAAAGCTTTACCGACTTGAGCACTGGAAGAAAAATGGCGCGGCGCCAACGATAAATGCCCTCAAAAAGCTGCTTGCAGAGGACAGGGAGTCCCTTTTTGCCATAATTGAGTATCTTGAGGAGGCGCCCTTATGTGAAACAGTTGAGGCAGGCGGCAGGTCGTTTGTGCTCTGTCACTCGGGCTTCAAGAATTTTGACAAGGACAGAAAGCTCTCGGACTACGAGCCACACGAGATCCTCTGGTGCCGACCGACACCCGCTGATCACTATTTTGACAACGCGCTGACCATTATCGGCCACACGCCCACTCACTATTTCGGCGAAAGAGGAAGGGCATTTCACGCCGACACATGGATAGACATTGACACAGGCGTCGCCGCCGGCGGAACACCGATGCTCCTTTGTCTTGATACTCTTGAGGAATTTTATTTTTGATTATTAACTGTGCAGTTGTACAGGAATTTGCTCCGCCCTGCAAGGCTTCCGACACGGAAGCGGCGGAGCAATGTTGCGAACCCAATCGCACGCGCAAAGTCTGCTGAATCTCTTTGTTCGATTCGCGTGCGGTGTGCCGCTTGCGGCACAGGTCGTCAAAAAAAGAGCACAGGACTTTTGTCCTGTGCTCTTTTTTGGTGACCCGTACGGGAATCGAACCCATGTTTCCAGCGTGAGAGGCTAGCGTCTTGACCGCTTGACCAACGGGCCGTCGCCTTGACAGCTTTGATATTATATCATAGAAAAAATCAAAATGCAATACCTTTTTGAAAATTTTTTAAAATTTTTTTATTTTCCTCTCTTTTTCTCATAAAATAAGGCTTTCCCATATATATTTGTACGGAATTTCTTGACTTTGCTTAAAAAATATAATATAATATCTATGTATGATTTATTATAACAAATCGGAGGAAAACAATGGAACTGACAAGAAAAAATGAGTTGCAGAAGATTGCAACCGAAATTCGTCTTGGCGTGCTTGAGGGCGTTCATGCCGCTGCTTCGGGTCATCCCGGCGGCTCGCTTTCTATCGCCGATATTATGGCTTACCTCTATTTTGAGGAAATGAATGTTAAGGCTGATGAGCCCAAGTGGGAAGATCGCGACCGCTTCGTTCTCTCAAAGGGCCACTGCGCTCCCGCACTCTATGCAACTCTCGCTCTCAAGGGCTTCTTCCCCCGCGAAGAGCTTGCTTCGCTCCGTCAGGCAGACTCCTTCCTTCAGGGCCACCCCGATATGAAGGGAACTCCTGGTGTTGACATGACCACAGGCTCGCTTGGTCTTGGTATCTCCGCCGCTTGCGGAATGGCTCTCTCTGCAAAGCTTTCGGGCAAGGATTACAGAGTTTATACCGTTCTCGGTGACGGCGAGACACAGGAAGGTCAGGTTTGGGAGGCTTCTATGTTTGCAAACCATTATAAACTCGACAACCTCTGCGTTATCATTGACTGGAACGGACTTCAGATAGACGGCCCTGTTGCTGAGGTAATGAATCCCACTCCCTACAAGGAGAAGCTTGAGGGCTTCGGCTACCATGTAATCTCCATTAACGCACACGATTTTGACGAAATCGAGGCAGCTCTTGCCGAGGCAAAGACAGTCAAGGGCAGACCCACCGCCATTATCGCAAAGTCGGTAAAGGGCAAGGGTGTATCCTTCATGGAAAATCAGGTCGGCTGGCACGGTTCTGCTCCTAACGATGAGCAGTACGAGAAGGCAGTAGCAGAGCTTAAGGCTACACTTTAATAGGAGGGCAGAGAAATGGCAGAAAAGATAGCAACAAGAGAAGCCTACGGCAACGCGCTTGCCGAGTTTGGCGATAAATATGATTTTGTAGTGCTTGATGCTGACCTTGCGGCAGCAACCAAGACAGGTACATTCAAGAAGAAATTCCCCGAGAGATTTTTTGACTGCGGTATTGCCGAGGGCAATATGATGAGCGTTGCGGCAGGCCTTGCAACCACAGGCAAGACTGTTTTCGCATCGTCCTTCGCAATGTTTGCGGCAGGCAGAGCCTTTGAGCAGATCAGAAACTCTATCGGTTACCCCCACCTTCCCGTAAAGATCGGTGCAACACATGCAGGTATCTCGGTCGGTGAGGACGGCGCAACACACCAGTGCCTTGAGGACATCGCTCTTATGAGAACTATCCCCGGCATGGCGATCATCAACCCCGCAGATGCTGTTGAGGCAAGAGCGGCAGTTGAGTTTGCAATCAACTATAACGGTCCCGTTTATATGAGATTTGGCAGACTTGCTGTTTCCGTTTACAATGACAAGGAGACCTACAAGTTTGAGTTCGGTAAGGGAATCCAGCTCGCTGATGGAAAGGATGTTACCATCGTTGCAACAGGTCTTATGGTAGATATGGCAGTTGAGGCTGCAAAGATGCTTGAAGCAGAGGGCATTTCTGCTCGCGTTATCAACATCCACACAATCAAACCCATTGATAAGGATATAATCATCAAGGCTGCAAAGGAGACAGGTGCGATAGTTACTGCCGAGGAGCACAACATCATCGGCGGACTTGGCTCGGCTGTTGCAGAGGTAGTCTGCGAGGGCGCACCCGTTCCCGTAGTTCGCGTTGGAACCGAGGACAAGTTCGGTAAGTCGGGTAAGGTTCCCGCACTCCTTGAGGAGTATGGCCTCACCGCAAAGAACATCGCCGCAAAGGCAAAAGAAGCAATCGCGCTTAAGTAATTTAATAAGCATTCAGGGGAAGGCAACCGCCTTCCTCTGTTTTTTATACGACAAATCAACATTTGAAACATAATTGCAATATATTTTTATACAAAAAAGCGGGGACTATCTTAAAAGTCCCCGCTTTTATCTGTTTATTCTTTACCTTCGGCGTATTTTTTCATAAGCTCAAGCGTTTGCTTACCGCCCGCAAAGACGAAGCACCAATCAGCGCCCGCGAAGATCATATCAAAGCCCATTTTTGACCAAAAGGCAATGTCGTGCTCACTCGCGCCTCCCGCCAGAGCGACTGTCTTGCCCGCCTCTTTAAGCTTTTTCACGGCATACTCGATCTTCGAGACTGTCGTCTCCTCAAACACATCAAGAAACTCGCCAAGAGAAGCCGAGAGGTCGTTAGGGCCGAAAACAAATCCGTCAATGTATGGATTTTGCACTATTTTATCAATATCATCGATAAGTCCGATATGCTCGACCTGCACGAAGCGGAGCATCTCAAGATTGGTCTTGTCAACATACTCCTTTGCATCAAGCGCGCCGTAGCCTATCGCACGAAGAGGCCCGAATCCACGCGAGCCGATAGGGGGATACAGCACCATATCCATAAGATGCTCGAGCTCCTCGGCAGAGCGCACCATAGGAAAAATGATGCCGTCGGGGCCCATCTCAAGAATTTTCTTCGTAGCGGTCAGGTCGTCCTGCGGCAAACGCACAACGGCGGGAATTCCTGACGAGCGTGCGGCGTTGAGATGGCAAAGCACCTCCTTATAGCTCATATAAGTATGCTCGGTATCTATCCACACGCAGTCAAATCCGACATTGCCCATTATCTCGCAGAGCGCGGGGTCGGTAAGGCTGACTATCGAGCCGTATATTTTTTCTTTATTCTCAAGTCTTTTTCTTAAAGCGTTCATAAAAACCTCTTTTTTATTTTTTTACACTCTAATTATACTTGCAGATAATAAAAATTCAATATCAAAATACGCATATTCTATTGTAATTTCTGCAAAAGCATGATATGCTATTGTAAGATAGGGGGGTTGATAATGAAATCGAACGAACTATTTGAATATTATATCGAGAGCGAGCGCTTTCACCTCAAATACGCCAAGGGCGAGCCGACCCGAAAGGACGAGGAGTTCCACGATTACCACGAATTTGTCTTCTTTATTCGTGGCAACGCCTATTTTCTCTCAAAAAACATACAGCAGCAGCTTCCGCACGGCTGTGTGGTCGCCATTCCGAAGGAGCATTTTCATCAGTTTGTCGTAAGTGAGCCTCGGGAATATGTCAGGTGTATTGTCGGCTTCAGGGAGACCGACGCGACAAGGGAGCTTATTGAGTCGGTGATGACGAAAATAAAGATATTTGCCGAGCCCGACGAGCGAATAACCTATCTTTTCGCACAACTTGCAGAGATCGCCGAAAGCGAGCTTTCCGAGAGCGAAAAAAAGCTTTTTCTTGAGGGAGCACTTCAACAATTACTCGTCTATTTCAAGCATTACACACACGGGTCAATCACCAAAAACATCACAGTATCCGAGGTCGTGCGGGGTGCGATAGATCTTATAGACAAAAATTTCGAGAAGGAGCTGTCGGTGACCATGATAGCGGCAAAGCTTTTTGTCTCGGAATCGACTCTTTCCCATAAATTCAGCCGAGAGATGAACATATCGATCTACCAATATATCCTCAAAAAAAGGCTGATCTCGGCGCGAATGCGCATCGAGGCGGGTGAATCTCTTTCCTCTGCGGCAATAAATAGCGGATTTTCCGATTATTCGAGCTTTTATAGGGCTTATAAGAAAAGTCATAAATAAAGATAAATTGGTATTTATCGGGGAGACGAACTCTCGCAGAGAGCCCAAGATTAAAAGTTTTGGTCGAGCTTTTTCAAAAGCTCGCGGGTCATAGGGCGGCGCCCTAAAAAACGGTGCTTTTCTTTTGGGGCGCCTTTTCTTTGCGCACCTCCTTCCCACGAAAAGAA
>JAZOSH010000017.1:0-85279 GCA_045656985.1 Eubacteriales bacterium
CGAAACGAAATTTCGTTTCGGGTTTTCTCTATATGATAAGTTAATATTTTAAAAGACCTATGAACACACCTGCAAAAAAGTTTAGTTGTCAGAGAACAAAACACTTATTATATTTTTCGCAATTTCTTCGTGACCCTTATCGGAAGGATGACAGCTATCGCCTTCTACCCCACATAGCCAATCTCCCTGTCCGTAATTTTCACCACCTACATTCAGATGTTCCATCCAAGTGTGATGAAGATCAATTACGGGAATACCGTATTTTTCAGCCACATCAATCATTTGAGCCACATAAGGATCAAGGTGACTTACAGGCTCAATTCCAAGGTCGTTATATGTAGGAGTCATCAAAACAATATCGGCACAGGGATTTCCCTTTTTTATCTCATCAATCAATATCTCAAGATTAGTACGGTATCCCTCTTCAGAAATATATTTTTTTGCATCAGACTTCAGCGCATCATTGATTCCTGCATTTATAAAAAACAGATCAGCCATACGCCCATCAATCTTTTTTCCGATAAAATCAGATTTTCGATTAAGAATACGCTGTACTGTGTTTCCACCAATTCCACATCTCACCACAGTTACACAACCGTTATTTCCTTCAGATACGGTAAATGGGCCCTCATAGGATTCAAGAGGCTTAAGCTCCCCTTCTCTGCCATCCACTGCTTTTCCGTCATATCGAACAACCTTTTTGTTTTCTAACCTTTCAGCAAGCTTTTGCGCAAAAACAGCGGTATATGTTTTCTCGGCAGAACTTGCGCGCGCTCCCCAAGTTATGCTGTCACCAATCATAAATATTAAAAAATTATCTGAATTTTTAATCTTATCCGCAATAGGCTTAAAAGAAATGCATTTCATAATTTCCTCCTATAAAAATGCTCCCCACATATACTGCGGGGAGCAAATAAATAGCTTTTAATTAGTTAAGCTCTGCGAAGTACTTGATTGTACGAACCATCTGGCTTGTGTAGGAGTTCTCGTTGTCGTACCAAGAAACAACCTGTACCTGATATGTGTCGTCGTCGATCTTTGCAACCATTGTCTGTGTTGCATCGAAGAGAGAGCCGTAACGAATACCGATTACGTCGGAGGAAACGATCTGATCCTCGTTGTAGCCGTAGGAATCATTAGCAGCAGCCTTCATAGCAGCGTTGATGCCTTCCTTTGTAACATCCTTGCCCTTAACAACTGCAACAAGAATTGTTGTGGAACCTGTGCAGGTAGGAACTCTCTGAGCGGAACCGATGAGCTTACCGTTGAGCTCGGGGATAACAAGGCCGATAGCCTTTGCAGCACCGGTGGAGTTAGGAACGATGTTCTGAGCACCAGCTCTTGCTCTTCTGAGGTCGCCCTTTCTGTGAGGACCGTCAAGGATCATCTGGTCACCTGTGTAAGCGTGAACAGTGGTCATGATACCGCTCTGGATAGGAGCGTAATCGTTAAGAGCCTTAGCCATAGGAGCGAGGCAGTTGGTTGTGCAGGATGCAGCGGAGATGATCTGGTCATCAGCTGTAAGAGTGTTCTCGTTTACAGAGTAAACGATTGTCTTGAGATCGTTTCCAGCGGGTGCGGAGATAACAACCTTCTTTGCGCCTGCATTGATGTGAGCCATCGACTTCTCCTTGGAGCAGTAGAAGCCTGTGCACTCGAGAACAACGTCAACGCCGAGCTCGCCCCAAGGACAGTCAGCTGCGTTCTTCTCAGCATAGATCTTAAGAGTCTTTCCGTCAACAGTGATTGTGCCTGCCTCGTCGTCAGCCTCTACGGTGTGACCGTCGTAACGACCCTGAGCGGTGTCGTACTTGAGAAGGTGAGCGAGCATCTTGGGGCTGGTAAGGTCGTTGATTGCAACGATCTCATAACCCTCAGCACCGAACATCTGTCTGAATGCGAGACGACCGATACGGCCGAATCCATTGATAGCAACTTTTACTGACATAGTAAAATTCCTCCAATTTTTTTGTATTATAATTTTTTTGCTTTCAATATATAGGATATTTCATATCCTTCCAAGTATATATTTTAACTTATTTTTTTTCAATATACAAGACCTTTGATTAAAATTTATCAATTTTGTTATATTCTACCTAAAATTGACAAAAAAAATAAAATTAATGTGCATTTTTGCCATATTTTTTGTATCGTACAGCTAGTCTTTGACTTAAAGCAAAAGAGAAAAAGAGGGGAATCTTTGGTAAAAGAGCCACTCTGCGCGGCTCAAGGAGCATTCTCCATATCCATTCAAGTGAAAGTGCACGAAAAAAAGAGGGAGCGCGGCGTATTTTTTCCGACCAAACATCAAGACTTCCCCCAAGACCCACAGATAAGAGCAAGCTTGGTATTTTTCTGTAATTTTCTGATATCCATATTTCTTGGCGGGGAAATCCCATGCACACAAAAAGAATATCAGGCTCAGCTGTGACAATCTTTTTTATAATATCGGCATTTTCGTAGCCGTTGACATCAAAATATCCGTCATGAACGCCACATATCCTGATATTTTTATACTTTTTTTCAAGCTTTTCCTTTGCAAGCTCAGCAACGCCGCTTTTTCCGCCAAGAAGAAATACTGAAAGCCCTTCCTTGGCAGCAAGCGAAAGAATGTATTCTCCAAGCTCTATTCCTGCAAGGCGACAGGGAAGCGGTGTACCGATAATTTTTGAAGCGATCACCACACCTATACCGTCGGCAATATTTATTTCCGCAGAATTAAGAATATCTCTTAAATATTCGTCTTGCTTTGCCTTCAATAGCATTTCTGGATTTGGAGTAAATATTTTGATTGGTACATTTTCCTCAAGTGATTTACTTACACGCGTTTGCAATGATTTTTTATCAAGTTTGTCTATCATTACTCCCAATATATTTATTTTATTATTCATAACTGCTTATGAAGCTCTCCTTTTTTAAAATTTAGATTAAATTATCCATTCCTTTCTTGACAATCCGATACGAATGAATTATAATATATTAGTATTGTGTGTTACTATGTATTTTAATCGAAAGGACTTAAAGATAAATGGCAAAAAATCAGAAAATGGTTACAGAGATCACATCAATGGATGTTGATTTCGCTCAATGGTACACAGATGTAGTTAAAAAGGCAGAGCTTGCTGACTATTCGGGCGTAAAGGGTTGTATGATAATCCGTCCCTATGGCTACGCTATCTGGGAAAACATTCAGAGAGAGCTTGATTCCCGTTTTAAGGCGCTTGGTCACGAAAATGTATATATGCCTATGTTTATTCCTGAAAGCCTTCTTCAGAAGGAAAAGGACCATGTTGCAGGCTTTGCACCCGAGTGTGCTATCGTTACTATTGGAGGACAGAACAAGCTTGCAGAGCGTCTTATAGTTCGCCCTACCTCCGAAACACTTTTCTGTGATCATTTCAAGAATATAATCCAGTCTTACCGCGACCTTCCCAAACTTTATAATCAGTGGGTTAATGTTTGCCGTTGGGAAAAGACAACAAGACCCTTCCTCCGTACATCTGAGTTTCTCTGGCAGGAGGGACATACGATGCATGAAACAGAGGAGGAAGCAAGAGAAGAGACGCTCCAGATGCTCAAGGTTTACGAGGAGTTCTATCTCAACTGTCTTGCTATCCCCGCAATAACCGGTCAGAAGACAGAGAAGGAGAAGTTTGCCGGCGCAGTTGAGACATATACCATTGAGCCTATGATGCACAACGGAGTCGCACTTCAGGGAGGAACCTCACATTACTTTGGCGATGGCTTTGCAAAGGCATTTGATATTACATTTACAGGCAGAGATAACACAATAAAGTATCCTCACCAGACATCATGGGGTGTATCTACAAGAATGATAGGCGCGATAATTATGGCTCATGGAGACGATAACGGTCTTATCCTTCCTCCGAGAGTTGCTCCTATTCAGGTGGTTATCGTTCCTGTTGCACAGCATAAGGAAGGCGTTCTTGAAAAGGCTAATGAGATCAAGGAAAGACTTGTTGGTGCAGGATACAGAGTGAAGCTCGACGATAGCGATCAGTCTACAGGCTGGAAGTACAGTCAGTATGAGATGAAGGGCGTTCCCGTTCGTCTTGAAATTGGACCTCGCGATATTGAAGAGGGTCACTGTGTGCTTGTAAGCCGTGTATCGCGTGATAAGAACTTTGTTGATATTGACGGAGTTGAGGCGGAGGTTGGTAAGATGCTTGAGAGCGTTCATAACGAGCTCGTTGAGCGTGCTCGCAAAAACCTTGCTGAGAAGACAAGCGTTGCTCACGATTACGACGAGTTCCTTGATATCGCTGAAAACCATCCTGGCTTTATAAAGGCAATGTGGTGCGGTGAGAGCGAGTGTGAGGACAAGCTCAAGGATGTTACAGGCGGAGTCAAGTCCCGTTGTATTCCTTTCGTTGAAGAGCACATTTCTGATAAGTGTGTATGCTGCGGAAATCCTGCGAAGCATATGGTAGTCTGGGGCAGACAGTACTAAGATTTTTTTACGGACCGACCGATGAATTGTCGGTCCGTATTTTAACTAGGAGGTGAGAAAATGAGGTCATTTGGCGTTGCCCTGCGTGAGCGCTTTCGCCGTATGGATATGACATTGCTTATATGCACGAGTGTACTTTCTCTTATGAGTCTATTGACTATATTTGGCGGAGTTGATAACTTTGGCCGCACAAAGCTTATAATGCAGAGTGCAATGACCGTTCTCGGATTTCTTCTCATTTTTCTCATCGCAAACCTTGATTACAGATACCTTGTTGATAAGCTATATATAGCAATGTTTCTGTTTTCGGTACTTATTCTTGCAATAACACTGCTGTTTGGTATAAGCGGAGCAAATATGGAGACTTCAAACCGAAGCTGGCTGACGATTATCAGTGTTGGCAGCTTTGAAATTTCTATCCAGCCTTCGGAGTTTGTTAAGCTAACATTTATCTGTACCTTTGCGAAGCACCTTTCGGTGGTACGCGATAAGCTCAACAAACCGCAAACATTGCTGGGGCTTTGTATTCACGCTGGTATTATCATTGGACTTATCCTACTTTCAGGAGACCTTGGCGTTTCTCTCGTGTTTGTTGGAATATTTCTTCTTATGTTGTTTTGCTCGGGGGTATCGGTATGGTATTTCATAGGACTTATAGCGATTGCAGCTGTCCTTTTTCCGTTCCTCTGGGACTTCCTTGCAAGCTATCAGCAGCAGAGAATTCTTTTTGGCTTTAACCCCGAAGGTGACCCTCTTGGGTATGGAATGCAGGCACTTATGAGCCGGGACGCCATTATGAACGGTGGCTTCTGGGGTAAGGGACTTTTCGGCGGAAGTGTCTATGAGGAGCTTCCTGCCTCACATACCGACTTTATATTCTCTACAGTATGTGAGAAATTCGGATTCTTCGGTGGATTTCTTTATATCCTCCTTATATCTGTAATCGTTGTAAGAATACTTGTAATTGCAACCAAATGTGGTGATTTTATGGGTAAGATGATATGCTTTGGAGTTTCCGCAATATTTATTTTACAAACGCTTGAAGGTATTGGAATGAGCCTTGCGCTTATCCCTGTCATCGGAATAACTCTTCCTTTTTTGAGTGCAGGCGGTTCATCAACACTCGCGTTGTATCTTATAATTGGAATTGTGCACAGTGTGTGTGCACAGGAGAAGAAATTTTATTTCAGCAGAGAATTGTAATAATTGACCTCCCGTCAAAATATAATTTTTATAGAAATTATGAGACGGGAGGTTTCTTTATGTTTATTTATTCAATGCGAGCAAGTACTATAAAATTTTTTGCGGTTATATGTGTGGCGCTTGTGACGCTTATCACGCTGATAGCCTTCGTTCCAACCTTTGATACAGGTTCTGTTGCCGTTTCTGACGGGGTAAGTTATAGTTATGAAAAGATAAAGTCAAACGAGGACCGTGTAAATTTTCTTGCACAGTTCGGCTGGCAGGTAAAGGGCGATCCGCTTGAGAGTGTTGAGGTCACAATCCCTGACAGCTTTGACAAGGTCTTCATGAGCTATAATGAGCTTCAAAAACAGGGCGGGCTTGACTTGTCAAGGTATAAGGGGAAGAAGGTAATGCGTTATACATACGAAATTACGAATTATACCGACTACAATGGAGTGGTATATGCTACAGTTCTCGTTTACCGTAACAGAGTTATTGGCGGTGATATATCAAGTGCCGATATAAACGGTTTTATACACGGATTTGAGAGAGAATAAGCAAAGAAAATAACAGAGGATATTGCTCATAAGAGTAATATCTTCTTTTTTTGTGTTATCATCAAAAAATATTTAAAAAATATGTAAAAATATGAAAAAAAGTATTTGAAATTATAATAAGTATGTGATATAATAGAATTGGTATAATATCGTTTTGCATATTTGCGTTAAAATATATGGTTAAGGAGCATAAGATGCAGGGTCTTGCTAATGTTTGGAACGGATTTAAAATTCTGTTCAAGGAATATTTTTTAACTACTGTTGCAGAGATAAGCTTTATTGATGTGCTTGATATACTTATCGTTGCATGTCTGTTTTATTTTATATATCGCTTTATTAAGAACAGACGCGCAGGAAAGCTTGCTGTAGGTCTGCTTATTATCGGTGGACTTCTTGTAGTAAGCTCAGCCTTCAATATGTATGCTCTTGAATATATTCTTCAGAATTTTTATCAGATAGGACTTATTGCTGTTCTGATTGTTTTTCAGCCCGAGCTTCGTGCCGCACTTGAAAAGGTGGGCGGAACATCTATTTGGGGAATAAAAAGTATAACAGACTCCAAGGAGCTTTCCGCTATTAATGCCGAGATTGAGGCTATATGCAGTGCAGTCAGTGATATGTCCAAGGAAAAGCTTGGTGCTCTGATCGTTATTGAGCGTTCTACAAAGCTTGGCGAGTACATCAATTCGGGTGTTATAGTAGATTCGGTGCTTTCGCCGCAGATACTTAAGAATATATTTTTCAACAAGGCTCCTCTTCATGATGGCGCCGTTATCATAAGAGATAAGAGAGTTTATGCGGCAGGATGCTTTTTGCCCCTCTCAACAAGTGATGAGATAAATCTTGACCTCGGCACACGCCACAGAGCAGCTATAGGTCTTTCAGAGATAAGCGATGCCATTATAGTCGTTGTTTCGGAGGAGACGGGAAACATCTCTCTGGTAACGGATAGCACTATAACAAGAAATTACAATTACAGCTCTCTTAAGCAGGAGCTTAACAATCTTCTCTCTCCCCATACACAGATAGAGCACTTGAAACACCGTAGGGAGCGTTCAGAAAAGAATTAAAAGTGATACAGAGGTATTATAATGGAAAATAAGAAGCAGACCGTGACCGAAAAGATCAACGGCGATGTTACATACAACGCCAAAAAAAATAAAAGAATGAATATACTTGCTTTTGTGGGCTGCGTTCTTCTTGCTTTTATCGTTTGGTTTTATGTTATGAATGTAAAGATGAGCGATTATACCCAGACCTTTTCGGTTGATCTTGATATAAAGGGTGAATCTACACTTTTGAGCGAAACAGGCTATTCTGTCTTTATGGCTGGAAATGATCTTGTTAAGGTCACCATTCAGGGCACAAAGACCGAAATACAGAGGTATTCGTATAAGGATTTCAAGGTATATGTTGATGTATCCGATGTAGATGAGACGGGCATGATCCCGCTTAATATTGCTGTTGAAACTCCAAGTACAAACACAAATGTTGTCTCTCTTGATCCTGTTGTTGCAACGGTTATGATAGATATCAAGACTGATAAACAGATGACTCTTGAGGCTTTGCCTCATGATTCTGAAGCAAAGGTAAATCTTGTTCTCAATGAAAGTACATTTACTGTAACAGGACCTAAAACATATGTTGACAAGATTGCCTCGGCAACAGTTACCGTAAATGTAAATGAGAGCGATATAGGAAAGGAATATAATTATTCAGCTGATATTTCCTTCTTTGATGAAAACGGAGCTGTAATAGCACCTGCATACCTGACATATGATCTTGACTATATTTCAGTAGTCGTTTGCGAAAAGGAAGCTGAATAATATGCTTGACTAATATTATAAGTTTGACGGGGCTTGCGCGTGTGTCGCCAGCCCTGTGAACTTGTATGTCAGCCTTTAACTTTGTTATCAAAAAAATATATAGAGGAATCAAATGTTACAAAATAAGAGAAAGAAGGTGTGGTCGCAGGCCTTTGTGCGTGGTGTTGATGAGTCCGATAGGGCAGTAGCAGCAATATCTGCGGAGTTGAAAATATCTGAGATGCTTGCAATACTGCTTTATAACCGAGGATACAGAACAGCAGAGGACTCAAAGAGATTTATCTGCTTTGAGACGGCTGATCTGCATGATCCTTACCTCCTCAACGACATGGATCTGGCTGTTGAACGCATTGAAAATGCAATTAAGAACAGAGAAAGGATATATATATACGGAGATTACGATGTAGACGGAGTAACCTCGGTAAGTATGTTATATTTATACCTTTCTTCAATGGGTGCTGATGTTGGTATCAAAATACCCAAGCGCGACAGCGAGGGGTACGGTGTTTCGTGCGAATCGCTTAAGACAATGGCAGAAGAGGGCACGACTCTTGTTATTACCGTTGATACTGGTATTACTGCCACCGAAGAGGTAGAATATGCCAAGGGGATCGGTATTGATTTTGTGGTGACAGATCACCATGAATGCAGAAGTGAGCTGCCGAATGCGGTTGCGGTTGTAAATCCCCATCGTCCTGACAGTAAATATCCCTTTGACGAGCTTGCAGGTGTTGGCGTTGTATTCAAGCTTATCTGTGCTTACGAGATGCATCTTTGCCGCCAGAGAGGTGAGGAGGTCATTGAGGGAGTTCGCAGAATATGCTATGAGTATGCAGACCTTGCTGCCATCGGTACGATTGCGGATGTAATGCCCCTCATTGACGAGAACAGACTTATAGTAAGTCTTGGTCTTAAGCAGATAGACAAGACAAAGAGAAAAGGTCTTGCTGCTCTTATTGAGGCTGCGTCAATGGGTAAATCCACTGAGGGACAAACTGCTAAAAAGAAGAAGATTACTTCAAACTTTATTGGTTACGGTCTTGCTCCCAGGCTTAATGCTGCGGGAAGAATAAGCGATGCAATGATCGCTGTAAGGCTTTTGCTTTGTGATGACACTGAAAAGGCAAAGCAAGCAGCAGAGGAGCTTTGTGAAATAAACTCGGCGCGTCAGCTTGAGGAGAACAGAATTGCCGAGAAGGCATATTCTATGATAGACGAGAATCTTCTTGCCCAGAAGCATAAGGTGATTGTTCTTGCTGATAATGATTGGCAGCAGGGAATCGTTGGAATTGTTGCCTCAAGAATAACCGAAAAATACGGATTACCCTCTATTCTTATATCTTTTTCAACCTCGTATGATGGTGTTGAGATAGGTACTGATATTGGTAAGGGTTCTGGCAGAAGCATTAAGGGTATGAACCTTGTTGAAGCCCTTAAGGAATGCGAGAGCCAGCTTGTAAAATACGGCGGTCACGAGCTTGCCGCAGGACTTACCATACAGAGATGTCAAGTGGATGCTTTCAGAAAGCATATCAATGAATATGCAGCAAAAACACTTTCACCCGATGACTTTAAGATAAGTGTCAGAGCAGACTGCGAAATAGAGATGAAGGATATAACTATGGATTTTGCACAGTCTCTCTCTCTTCTTGAGCCGTACGGTGTAGGAAATCCTTCTCCCTCGTTCATTATGCGTGATGTAAGTGTTTTGCGAATAATGCAGATAGGTGGAGGAAAGCACACAAAGCTTCTTTTGCAGAAGGACGGCGTTTCGCTTTATGCCATGTATTTTGGAATCGCTCCAAGTGCACTTGGGTTTGAGGTGGGCGATACCATAGATGTTCTATTTAATATTGACATCAATGATTTCAGAAATGTAAGAAGCGTTCAGCTCATAATTGAGGATGCAACGGTATCTGAGTCCTTCACGAATTATATTGTATCCCAGAGAGCAAGATACGAGGAGATACGCGGAGGAGACAAATTTGACGAAGCAGAGGATGTTCTTCCTGAACGAGATGAATTTGTCAAGGTATATACAGTTCTTCGCCGTGAATATAGAAGCGGAAACACTGTTTATGATGAGATTTCTCTATTCAAGGCTGTAAATGCAGATGAGACTTCAAACATAAGCTATGTTAAGCTTCGTTATATTTTACAGATACTCAACGAGATGAAGATATGCAATATTGAAAATCTTGATGAGAACATATTCAGTTTTGAGGTACCGTTTAATGCTTCAAAGACAAGCATTGATCGATCGTCAATACTTAAAAAGCTTAAAAACCAGTGTAAGGACAGAAAAAGATTTTAAGCGTCAGTTTTATCCCTATCAAGAAAGTACGGTAATTTATGGATAGCATTGCCAATACAGATATAAAAAGATTAATAGACATACTTCATGCTACGGGTAAGAAGTATGATACCGAAAAAATAATAAGAGCGTATGAGTACGCAAGAGATCTCCATTGCGGTCAATATAGAGTAAGTGGAGATCCTTACATCTCGCACCCTATTGCGGTTGCAGAGATAGTTGCGGGCCTCGAGCTTGATACAGATTCAATCTGCGCTGCTCTTCTTCATGATACCGTTGAGGACTGTGCCGATAAGACGGACCTCAAAGCGATAGAAAAGCAGTTCGGCGGTGATGTTGCACTACTTGTTGACGGTCTCACAAAAATGATCCAGCTCAACATAGAGGATAAGGAAGAGGCTCATATTGAAAATCTTCGTAAGATGCTTCTTGCTATGTCAAAGGATGTAAGGGTCATTTTTATCAAGCTTTGCGATAGATTGCACAACATGAGGACACTCAATGTAAAGCCTGATGCTAAACGCCGCAAGACATCTCTTGAGACTATGCAAGTATATGCTCCTCTTGCGCATCGTTTAGGTATGCAAAAAATCAAGCATGAGCTTGAGAATATCGGTCTTAGCTACCTTGATCCTATCGGTTATGATGAAATAACCAGATATATTGAGGAGAAATACGGCGAGAATGTTGCTTTTATTGAAAATATTAGACACGCCGTTGATGAGCGCCTTAAGGAAAACAATATCCACTTTACTCTTGAGGGGCGCATAAAGTCGGTATACAGTATTTACCGAAAGATGTACACCCAGAACAAGAGCTTTGATGAGATATATGACTTTTACGCACTCCGTATAATTGTTGATACAGAGCTTGAGTGTTATACCGCTCTTGGACTTATCCACGAAATGTTTAAATCGATTCCGGGCCGCTTCAAAGATTATATCTCAACACCCAAGCCTAACCTTTATCAATCACTGCATACCACCGTTATAGGTAGAGAGGGTATACCTTTTGAGGTTCAGATAAGAACCCGTGAGATGCATCACATTGCGGAATACGGTATCGCAGCACACTGGAAGTATAAATCTGGAGAGAAGTCCAAGGAGGAAATGGATAAGAAGCTTGAGTGGATCGCCAAGCTCATCGAGACCGAGGATGATACCAGAGATCCTGATGAATTTATCCATGCAATAAAAGGAGATATTTTCCAGGACGAGACCTTTATATTTACCCCAAAGGGCGATGTTATAGCACTTCCGCAGGGCGCAACTGTAATTGACTTTGCCTATGCTATTCACTCCGGAGTAGGAAACTCCATGATAGGCGCGAAGATAAACGGAATGATTGTTCCTATTGACAGAGTTCCGCAGAATGGAGAGATCGTTGAGATCCTTACTTCATCCGCTTCAAAGGGGCCGAGCCGAGATTGGCTTAATGTTGTAAAAACAAGTGAAGCAAGAACAAAGATTCGTTCTTGGTTCAAAAAGGAAAAGAGAAGCGAAAATATTGTTGCGGGTAAGTCTATAATTGACAACGAATTCAAACGATTTGGAAGAAGCTATACCGATGCACAAAAGAATGAGATTGTTTTCAATGTTGGACAGCGAATAGGGTTTGCGAGTGCAGATGACCTTTATAACACGCTCGGTTATGGCGGACTTTCTCTCACCAAGATCTCGCTCAAGCTTCGCGAGGAATTTGACAGGGTAGTCAAGGCTCCTGAGCCTGATGTAACAGAGCCTATCAAGGCTGAACAGATAAAGACAGTGCAGCCGAAGAATATCAAGTCAAACAGCGGTATAGTTGTTGACGGTGAGAGTGGCTGTCTTGTTAAGTTTGCCCGTTGTTGCAACCCCTTGCCGGGCGATGATATTATAGGATTCGTTACAAAGGGATACGGTGTTTCTATTCATAAGAGTGACTGTCCGAATGTCATCAATGGAAGAAAGAACGAGGAGAATGCTTCGCGTTGGCTTGATGCACATTGGGAGTCAAGCGGTTCCTCGTCATCAAGCGATGTATATGAGGCACAGCTTAGAGTATATGTTGAGGACAGAATAGGAATACTTGCCGATATTTCGGTAGCGCTCAGTGATATGAAGGTATATATCTTGCAGATAAATACTGTAAAGGAATCGCTTGAGCATACCATAGTAAATATGAAGATCTGCTGTAAGAATGTTGAGCATTATCGCTCCATCGTTTCAAGACTTAAATCCCTTAAGGGAATTGTTGATGTAACACGCGGATTTTCGTAATTTTTGAGGTGTAATATGATTGCTGTTATTCAGCGAGTAAAAAAGGCCTCGGTCCATGTTGACCGAGAGCTTGTCGGTTCTGCCGAAAACGGACTTCTCATACTTCTCGGTGTTTCTGCAGAGGACACCGAGGAGGATGCGAGAGTCTTATCAAAAAAGATAATAAATTTGCGAATTTTTTCTGATGAAAATGATAAGATGAACCTTTCGCTAAAGGATGTAGGCGGACAGGCTCTCGTCGTATCAAATTTCACCCTTATGGCAAACTATCGTAAGGGAAATCGTCCTGATTACATGAGCTCTGCTGCGCCTGCCGAGGCAAATAGACTTTATGAGTATTTTACAGAGCTTATGCGTGAAGAGATCCTATCTGTTGAAACGGGACGCTTCGGTGCACATATGGAGGTCGGTATGGTTGGTGACGGTCCCGTTACACTCATGCTTGACAGCAAAGTGCTTTTAAATAAATCGCATTAAGGACTTGTTATTCAAATGAAAATTGAAATTGAATCTCCGATAAATAAATACTATGTACAAACGCTTTGTATGATATTTTTCCCGGGGTCAAAGTTCAAGGATGAGACAGAGGATAGTGTAAATCCTCATTCCTTGTATCTTAAGACAGTGTCTGACGAAGAGGGAATAAGCTCTTACGCGAAAATGACCTATAACGGAAAAACAACGGAAGCAGAGCGAAGAGTAGAGTACAGCACGACAAGAACTCGTGAGCGAACACTTAAGCTCGCAGTGGGACTTGCCGTACTTTCTTGCGGCTCCGAGCTTTTGGGATATCGCCCTGCATGGGGAATGCTCGTAGGTGTGCGTCCATCAAAGGTTGCAACCGAGATGCTGAATTCGGGAATGAGTAAGACTAGGGTGAAAAAAATACTCACAAGTGAATACCTTGTTATTCCTAAAAAAGCTGCGCTTGCGGTTGATGTTGCACTCAATGAAAAAAGAATAGTTGGTATTCCCTCAAAGAAGGACTGCAGTGTATATATTTCAATTCCTTTTTGCCCCTCAAGATGCACATACTGTTCCTTTGTATCATATACTTCACAGAGACTGCTTTCACTTATTCCGGCCTACCTTGAACGACTTATATCCGATATTGAAACAAACTTTAGAACGATAAATGAGTTGGGCCTCAATGTAAAGACGGTATACATAGGCGGAGGAACGCCCACAATACTTACAGCGGAGCAGCTTGAGTCACTTCTTGCAAAGATAAACTCTCTTACTGATGTCTCAAAGCTTGAGGAATTTACGCTTGAGTCAGGACGACCTGATACTATTACGGTTGAAAAGATAGCAGTTGCTGAAGCATACGGAGTCAGCCGTATTTGCGTAAATCCGCAGACGCTTTGTGATGAGATACTTTGCGGAATAGGAAGAAATCATACGGTTGAGGACTTCTTTGCTGCATATGAGATGGCAAAGAACTCAAGCATCAAAACGGTCAATGTTGATCTTATAGCAGGACTACCGGGTGACAATTTCAAGAATTTCGCACGAACTCTTGATAGCGTGCTTAAGCTTGAACCTGAAAATATTACTGTTCATACCTTCTGCGTAAAGAAGTCTGCGGAAATACGCAAGGCTAATAGTGATGTATATTCGGCAAGTGATCTTGATGCAGGAAAGTGTGTTGACTACGCGCAGATAAAAACAGGGCAAAATAACTATTTACCTTATTATATGTATAGACAGAAGAACTCGGTGGGAAACTATGAAAATGTAGGATTTTCAAAGGAAGGACATGAGGGACTTTATAACATCTATATGATGGAGGAGCTTCATTCTATTTTTGCGGTGGGCGCCGGTGCTGTAACAAAGCTTGTTGATAATCTTGACTATGGTGCCGAAAGCTCTGAAAAGAAGATAGTAAGGCTGTTTAATCAAAAATATCCTTATGAGTATTTGAGTGAGGATAGAAGTGATGAGTTCTATAAAGCCGCAATTGATTTTTATAACGAACATAACATGATTTAATTTAGCCCTCTCGGGCGAACGGTGGTAATTTATGGTTAAATATTCTAAAGCAAGATTTGAGAATATGGAAAAGGCGAGGCTCTTTGTTAAGGAGGGCGAGGCAGATTTTGAAAAAAGACTAACAGCGCTCACAAAGGCTGTTAGCCACGAGGAAGATATCCGACTTATAACGCTTTCAGGACCAACCTGCTCGGGTAAAACAACTACCGCCAAAAAGCTAATTTCCACCTTTGCTGAATGTTCCAAGAGAGTTAACATAATCTCTATTGATGATTTCTATTACAATACTGATAGACTTCTTGAGATATCGCGTGCAAAGGGAATTGACGGAGTGGATTATGACTCTGCAGATACTATTGACCTTTTAGCGCTTGATGAGTTTATTGAGGAGATCCTTGACAACGGAATGAAAGAAGTCCACTGCCCGATATTTGACTTTAAGCAGGGACGCCGCACGGGATATCGCACACTTGAATGTACCGAAAGTGATATCTTTGTTTTTGAGGGCATTCAGGCACTTTATCCTCAGGTAACAGAGCTTTTTGATCATCATGTCTTCAGCAGTATCTTTATTTGTGCTCAAAGCACTCTTGATGTTGACGGAATTATATTTGAACCTAACGAGATAAGACTTCTCCGCCGACTTGTCAGAGATAACCATTTTAGAGCAACACCGCCTGAATTCACCTTTAATATGTGGAATGGCGTTCGTAATAATGAGGAAATAAATATCTTTCCTTATGCCAACGCATGTAAGTATAAGATAGACTCTGTTTTCCCACACGAGATATCTCTGCTTAAGCCCTATTTGCTTAACTGTCTTCCTACTGTAAGTAGTGATAGTAAGTATTTTGAGACAGCTCAAAAGATTCTTGAGAAGATATCACCTATTGAAGCACTTCCAAAGGACTTTATAGCAGAAAATTCGCTATATCACGAATTCATATAACAAGTACCCTCACTCACTGCTGTGGGTGAGGGATTTCAAATTTTCCATATACATATATATTCCTGACAATGAATAAATTAAAACTGTCGGTAATTTGTATATGGAGGATATATTACTTTGATAAAAAGAGAAAAAAATAGTTCGGCAAGCTTTTTATCAGGCGTGCTTGTGCTTTCTGTTTCAACTATTATAGTTAAGATAATTGGGCTTGCATATAAGATCCCGATGCTCTCATTTCTTGGCGCCGAGGGAATGGGATACTTCAATTCTGCCTATGAGATATATGCGCTTCTGTGCGTTATTTCTACCGCCGGACTTCCAACCGCCCTCTCTATGCTTATCTCCTCGTATAAAGAACAGGGAGCCTTGAGGAGCATAAAAAAAGTCTATTCAAATGCAGTAACACTTTTTCTGATATTGGGACTTGTCGGTACAACCCTTCTTATTGCTTTTGCATCATGGATAGCAGAGGCTATTGAAAATGAAAATTCCGTTTATTGCATAATTGCAATTGCCCCGGCTCTTTTGTGCGTATGCATATCAAGTGCGGTAAGAGGATATTTTCAAGGGCACAGTAATATGCTTCCCACCGCGCTATCACAGTTTATTGAGGCAGCAGGTAAGCTTTTGTTTGGCGTGCTTTTCGCATACCTTGCGCTCAAGCGCGGATATAAGCTTCCGTTTGTTGCGGCTTTTGCAGTTGCAGGACTTTCGTTCGGCACACTCATCTCGGCATTATATCTTATATTTCTTAAGCTTATTGACAAAAAAAAATCTTCTCAATGCGAAAGAGAAGATCCAGTAATAAAGAATACATCTATGATAACGCTTTTGCGTATTGCACTGCCGATAACCTTGAGCTCTGCAGTCATAAGCATAACAAGACTGATAGATATGTCGCTTATAATGAAAAGGCTTCAGGATATAGGATATACCTCGGGGTCAGCAAATGAGATGTATGGGGCTTATTCAACTGTAGCGGTACCGATATTCAGCCTCTTGCCGTCGTTGCTTACTCCAATCTCGCTTTCGCTCATTCCTGCACTTTCAGCTGCGATTGAGCGCCGCTCGGCAGACGCACAAGGGTATGTTGTAGAAAGCTCATTGAGATTGACAACAATTTTTGCTATACCTTCGTCTTTTGCAATAATTCTTTATTCTGCGCCGATCATATCTCTTTTGTTTTCAGGGGCAGCAGAGGAACTGGAATATGTATATCCACTTCTTTCTATATTGGGGGCATCTGTGCCGTTTTCTTCATTGATAACGACTACAAATGCCATCCTTCAGGCATATAGGAAAACTAATAAACCGATTATTTCAATGGCAATCGGAGCTGTAGTCAAAATAGTTCTTGCCTATATTCTTATAGGAACTCCTTCACTTAATGTTTACGGCGCCCCGATCAGCACATTTTTCTGTGATGTAGTTATAACAATTATCAATATAAAAAGTATCCGAAAAATTACTGACAATATGGGCAGTGTAATAAAGATTTATATAAAACCACTGCTCGCATCAGGGGTTGCAATGCTTGCCTCACTTGCTGTTTATATGCCATTGTATATGAAAGCACAGCAAATGCGTTTTGCATTTATCGTAGCGGCGCCGATAGCGATTCTTGTATATTTTATATTGGCATTTTTTATGAAAATAATTACTCCCGAGGATATAGACATGCTTCCTATGGGAGATAAAATAAATAGACTATTTAATAGAAAACGCTTCCATAAGGATGCATAAAAGGGAGAAATAAAGCCATGGATAAGCAAAAAGAATACCTTCTCAAAAAGGAAAGCTATAATTTTGATGACCTAGTTCTGTTAGTAAAGGTACTGCGCAGCGAGGACGGCTGTCCTTGGGACAGGGAACAGACGCACAAAACAATAAGAGACGATCTTATTGAGGAGACTTACGAAGTAATTGAGGCAATAGATAAGGACGACACCAAGTTGCTTGAAGAAGAGCTTGGAGATGTTCTTATGCAAGTTGTTTTCCATGCCGATATTGAGAGTGATGCCGGTGTATTTGATATAGATGATGTTGCTGACGGAATATGCCGCAAGATGATATATCGTCATCCACATGTTTTTTCTGATGTGAGCGTTAAGACCTCCGAGGATGTGCTCAAGAATTGGGAGGTACTTAAGAGTGACGAGAAACAGAGAGTGACAGTTACAGATAAGCTCCGTGCTATCCCCGCACAGCTTCCTGCACTTATGAGAGCTACAAAGGTTGGAAAAAAGGCATCGTGCTTTGATTTTCCAGATGTAGCATCAATAAAGGCAAAGGTATATGAGGAAATTGACGAGCTTTCGGCAGCTATTGAAGGGGCAGACAGTGAGAATATTTATGAGGAAGTAGGTGACCTGCTTTTGTCAATCACATCACTTTGTCGCAAGCTTTCTGTAAATCCTGAAAGGGCACTTAATGATGCTACAGATAAATTTATTTCACGATTTGAAAAGGTAGAGAATGAAGTAATTTCTGAAGGAAAAAATATAAAAGAGCTTGGCATGTGCGAGCTTGATGCAATATGGGATAAAATCAAGCATATACCTTAATATTTTTGTAAAAAAAATGCAAAAATTGCAAAAAAAGCTATTGAAATTATGAAAAATATATGATATAATACTATATGTAAAATATGTCGGTAGTTTATCCGACAAAAAGAAAGGTGAAAAGTTATGAACAAGACACAGATAATTGAAGCTGTAGCTGCAAAGGCTAAACTCACAAAGAAGGACGCAGAGGCTGCTGTAAATGCTCTTACCGCTGTTATCGCAGACACACTCAAGGCTGGCGACAAGGTTCAGCTTGTTGGTTTCGGTACATTTGAGGTTAAGGTTAGAGCTGCTAGAGAGGGTCGTAACCCCAAGACTGGTGAGAAGATCACAATCGCTGCTTCCAAGCACCCCACATTCTCCGCTGGTAAGGCTCTTAAGGATTCTGTAAACTAATAAATCCCATAAAAGAGGCAAATTAAAATTTGCCTCTTTTAAGTTTAATGCTATGAGACTCGATAAATTTTTAAAAGTATCAAGAATTATCAAACGCCGCACAGTTGCAAATGAGGCTTGTGATTCACAGCATATAAGTGTAAACGGTAGACTTGCAAAGGCATCGTATGATGTTAAAATTGGAGATATAATTGAGGTCACCTTTGGACAAAAAACACTTAAGCTACGAGTGCTTAATATTAAAGACTCAACACTCAAGGCAGATGCGGCTGATATGTATGAGATAATTGAATAAAAAAATACCTCTGCGCATATTCTTAAATGAATATGCGCATTTTTTGGAGGTATTTATGGATAATCAAAGGGAACGGGGAGAGCATCATATTGAGCTTGACATCAGAAAGCATCTTGAGATAAGTGGAGTAAGAGAGGTCTTGTGCTTTGATGATGTAAGTGTTTTACTTAAAACAAACTACGGTGAATTAAATATTGATGGCAGAGAGATAAAGGTCTCTGTTCTTGATACTGACAAGGGAGTAGTTATCCTTGACGGACGAATTGATGCAATATATTACACCGATGATAAACAGGAAACAAAGCACGGATTTTTTGGAAGGCTTTTAAAATAAATGGAAATATCGCCAATATTACTGTCAAAGCTTTTGTTTTTTTCTATACTATTCGGTATCTTTATGGGATGTTTAAATGATATAAACAGAATAGTGCGAGTTTTCCTTGGAGAAAGATATTCCAAACGAAGCTTTGAGAAGCTATATAATTTTTTCAGAATGTCGCAGGAAATGCCCAAAAAGAAAAATCAGACTTTATTTAATACAGTTATATTTTTTCAAGATATTATATTTATGATCATGGCTGCTATTGGCCTTGTCATTCTTAATTTTTATCTTAATGACGGACACTTCCGGGTTTATACTGTATTTTCTGCATTTATAGGATTTTTAATATATTTTTTTACCTTTGGGAAGGCTGTTATAGGTGTATCCGAGCCAATCGTAATTATTCTGCGTTTCGCTATAATTACACTTGTAAAAATGATAATAATGCCGTTTAAATTGTTTGGCTTATTTGTGTTGAGAACAAACAAAAAAATTTCGTATATGATAATAAAAAGACTTGAAAAAAGGACAAATATAAGGTATAATAATGTAAAAGTAAAAATTTACCGTGAGCTTTCAGCAAGTGGGTTTGTAAGCACATCTTATAAGGATTGTATAAATGAAGCTTGAATTTTCAAAATACTTTGATAAGGAAAAAAATAATTTCAAGACCGCTGTAAAGGTGTTTGTTGCGCTTCTTTTTGTCTTTGCACTCATATTTTTTATCTGGAGCACAATGAAATACAATAAGCTTCTTGAAGAAAAGGCTGATAAAGAGGCTTACATTTCTGAACTAAACGAAAAAATTGATGAGCTTGAATACCTTGTTGAAATGCCCCTTGACGATGAGTTCAAGATAAGGGTAGCACGCGAAAAGCTTGGGATGTGTTTTCCTGATGAGATAATCTTCTATACTGATGTTGAATAAAAATAAGATATAAATTTAAACGGAGGTCAATAATGCACAGAATATTCAAATTTCTTTCTCTCTTACTTGCGATAATTATGCTTGCATCTTGTGTTATCGCTTGTAATAATACCCCCGCAGATGACACTACATCTGATAATGCAGATACTATTCCCGACGCAGATGTGGTAGTATCAAATCTTCCTGAAATGGATTGGGAAGGCGCTGAATTCAGAGTTCTCGGACGCGATGGCGGCGCAGAATATAGCACAATCTTTTCAAACTTTGAGATCACGCGCGACGAGATGCCAGAGGATGTTGTTGGTCAGGCGATATATGAAAGAAACCGAGCACTATATAACAAGTACAATTTTAAGGTTGTACAAAATCTTCTCATTGATCCTGTAAACGAACACATTCAGGTAATGTACGAGTCGGGTGATGATGTATATGATCTTGTAATGGATGTGCCAAAGTTTTGTCAGTCACACGCTCAAAGCGGTTATCTTTTGAATATCAATTCTGACCTCAAATACATAGATCTTGATCACCCAAGTTGGAACTCATATGTCAATAAGCAGCTTACTATTGGCGGAAAGCTCTACTATACAATAAGTGATTTTATGCTTCATGATAAGCATAGAACACAGTTTTTGTTCTATAACAGAGACCTTGCCGCAGACCTTAATCTTGGCTTCTTTGAAGATTTTGTTGATAATAACACATGGACACTTGCCAAAATGAAGGAAGTTACAAAGGCTGCTTATGCTGATATTGATGGAAAGCAGGGGATAACGCAGACCGACCGTTTTGGACTTGGAATGGAGAACTACGGAAACTTTGCTGGAATTATTTATTCTGCTGGATTCCGTCTTACCGAAATGGATAAGAACGGCTATCCCAAACTTGTTGGTGCTACCGATCTTATATTAAATATCGTTGGTGCTTCACTTGATATAACAGGTAATAAGCAGATAACCTATGTAATGGAAGACTATTACTATACAGGTGCAAATCCTGCCCATGAGTATCTCTTCAATTACTTTCTTGAAGGAAATGTACTTATGCTTACAGAGTTTACATCATTTTACGATGAATGGCTCCATCAGGCTACAATAGAGATAGGTGCACTTCCTAATCCCAAATACGATAGCTCACAGAGCCAGTACTGCACCTATCCATACGGAACGATCTTTGCAGTACCTTACACAGTGCTTGATACTGATAAGGTTGGTTTCTGTCTTGAGGCACTCACTGAAGCTTCCACTGATACAACATATATCACTTATAGAGATACAAAGTGCAAGTATCAGGATGCTTATGATGAGGATTGTGCAAGAATGCTTGATCTCTGCTTTGACGGTACGATATATGATGTTGGCGCATTCTGTAATTTTGGAGGCATGCACAGTGGTGTCAGTGTAACCCTACAAAAGGCCGGAACCAATTCATATAAGAGACTTTACGATACATATAGGAAGTCGGCTCAGAAAGCGATAGACGCTCTCATTGAAGATTATTCAAAATAAAACAGATAACCTCTGCCTCGCAGGAATGTGGGGCAGAGGTTTTTTGTTAATAATAAATTAACATATATAAAATAAGGTAAGTGCTTGAAATTTTATGTAAAAAAAGGTATAATAATCTTATAATTGGGGTAGAATGGTTCATTAAATGTATGACAAATTTTTATCACGAAATATTATAAATTTATGGAGGCGGATTATGGCGCAGAACAACACTTTAGTGTGCGGCGAGACAAGAGAAAAGCTTGCGTCTTTCTTTGATGCAGGAACATTTGTTGAGCTTTCCGCATACACGAAGCGAAGAACAGCTCCCGAGGAATACGAGGGCGTAATTTGCGGATACGGAGCGATCAATGGTAAATTAGTTTTTACTTTTGCTCAGGACTCATCAAGAAGCAAGGGTGCATTTGGAGAAAGACAAGCAAAAAAGATTTGCGAGCTTTATTCTCTTGCAATTAAGAACGGAGCACCCGTTATAGGAATTTTCGACAGCCATGGTGCCGTTGTTTATGACGGTGCAGCAGCTCTTTCGGCTTATGCAAGACTTATGAAATGTGTATCCGCTGCTTCCGGTATAATTCCTCAAATTGCACTTATTGACGGCATATGCGCAGGTTCATCTGCTGTTATTGCGTCTATGTTTGACTTTACTGTTACAATAAAGGATAAGTCAAAGCTTTATGTGAATTCTCCCTTTGTGGTAGGAGACGAACTTAGGGAAAGCGATTTTGCTACAAAGAACGGTACTTCGGCATACTGTGCAGAAAGTGATACAGATGCAACGGACTTCATAAAGAAGCTTGTTGATATTCTCCCCTCAAATAATTGTGAGGGTGCGTTCTCGGGCGATGTAGCAGATAATCTTAATCGTAAAATAGACCTTGATGCAAGTAATTATGTTACAGATGAGCTTATCACAAAGCTTGCAGATAACGGAAGCTTCCTCAAGCTTTACGCAAGCTATACAAATCAGCTTTCAGCAGGACTTGCAACATTTGGTGGAATTACCGCCTGCATTCTTGCAAGTAATGGCGAAGGTGTGCTTGACATAAAGAGCGCCCGTGTGGCCGCAAGACTTGTTTCGTTCTGTGACAGCTTCAATATTCCTGTTATAAATCTTGTTGACAGTATTGGTCTTGATATTTCTCTTGAGGCGGAATATGATGCGTATTCCTCCGAGCTTGCAAGACTTGCAACTGTGTATGCTTCTTCAACAAATGCAAAGATATCTGTTGTTATCGGAAAGGCATACGGTGCATCGTTTGCTCTTCTCGGTTCAAAAGCACTTGGTGCTGATATGGCTTATGCACTTGAAGGAGCTGTAATAAGCGTGCTTTCTCCCGAAGCATCTATTGCCTTTGTTCTCAATGACAAGGTAGGAGAGAAGAGTCGTGAGGAGCTTGAGGCAGAATGGAAGGAAAAGCTTGCATCAGCTGACGAGGCTTGTGGTCTCGGTGAAATTGACGATGTTATTGAACCTTCAGAGCTTCGTCAGAGAATATGCGCGGCTCTTTCAATGCTTGCTTACAAGGCAGAGAATACACCTGTCCGCAAGCATTCAAATCTTCCTCTCTAATTGGAGGTAAGTATGAATAACGTAATCTTACTTACAGCACAGGGAGAGCTTGGCGGTGCGTTTTCACCCGAGAGAATATCGTATTCTCTGGAGATGACGGCTCTTGGTTTGCTTGCGGTTTTTGCGGTTCTCGCAATACTTTGGGGCGTGCTTGCGCTCTTTAAGGTGATTATGTACGATATGCCGCAAAAAAAGGCAAAAGCCGAGCCTAAGGAAGAGCCCGCTGTTGCATTTGAGCCCGTCGCACCCGTTCCTGTAATAGCGCAGAACGACGACGAGACAGTAGCCGTTATTATGGCGGCAATTTCCGCTTATATTGCGGCAGATCCCGCTCTTGCAGAGGAGTATGCCGGTGGCTTTAGAGTTGTGTCCTTTAAGCGTGTACGCGATAAGGCATCATGGAACAAAAAATAATTGATTGAGAGGATTAAAATTATGAAAAAATATAATGTGACCGTAAACGGTGTAGTATATGAAGTAGAGGTTGAAGAGGTAGGCGCAGTTGCATCTGCCCCCGTAGCAGCACCCGCGCCCGTGGCAGCATCTGCTCCCGCAGCAGCTCCTGTAGCTCCCAAGGCAGCGCCCGCACCCGCTCCCGCAGCAAAGCCCGCAGCGGCAGGTGCAGTTACCGTTAAGGCTCCTATGCCCGGTAATATTCTCAAGGTAAATGTTAAGGCAGGCGACGCTGTTAAGAAGGGCGATGTTCTTTGCATCCTTGAGGCAATGAAGATGGAAAACGAGATCTGCGCTCCCGCTGACGGAACAGTAGCAGGTGTAAACGTTTCTCAGGGCGCAACAGTTCAGACCGACGACGTTATCTTGTCGCTCAACTGATAACTCCTTTTGAATATTTTGAAAGGAGGCATAAAAAGAAATGCTTGAAAGCATATTGAATTTTTTAAGTACGACCGGTATAGCCAAGCTTTTCGGAATGGAGCCCCTTGACACTTTCAAATGTCTCTTAATGCTCTTTATCTCATTTGTGCTTGTTTATCTTGCAATCGTCAAGAAATTTGAGCCGCTGCTTCTTTTGCCCATAGCTATCGGTATGCTGCTTACCAACCTTCCCGGAGGTACACTCTTCCATCTTGATTTCTTTATTCAAGAGGAAATAAGCTATAGCCAGATACTTCATGATGGAGGATTTCTTGATCTGCTTTATCTTGGTGTTAAGCTTGGAATATATCCTTCGCTTATATTTATGGGTATAGGTGCTATGACAGATTTTACACCTCTTATATCCAATCCTAAGAGTTTGCTTATTGGTGCCGGCGCACAGCTTGGCGTTTTCGTTGCATTCTCAGCGGCGCTTATCTCTGGTGCATTTACCCCCGAGCAGGCTGCGGCAATAGGAATTATCGGAGGTGCTGACGGACCTACGGCGATCCTTGTAACAAAGACACTCGCCCCCGCGCTACTCGGAGCTATTGCTATTGCGGCGTATAGCTACATGGCACTTATACCTATGATACAGCCTCCCTTTATGAAGCTCCTTACCACAAAGAAGGAGAGAATGATAAAGATGGAGACACTTCGCCCCGTATCAAAGACCGAGAAGATCCTTTTCCCAATAGTCGTAACTGCGGTTGTAGGTCTTATCGTTCCCGATGCGCTTCCTCTTATCGGTTGTCTTATGTTTGGTAATCTCCTTAACGTTTGTGGAGTTACTGATAGACTCTCGAAGACAGCTCAGAACGAGCTTATGAACATAGTAACGATCTTCCTTGGAATATCTGTAGGTGCTACGGCAAGCGCTGATAACTTCCTTCGTGGAGAAACAGTGCTTATAATCCTTTGCGGACTTGCCGCATTTATCGTGTCTACGATAGGCGGACTTCTTACTGCAAAGATAATGAACGCTATTACCGGTGGTAAGATAAATCCCCTTATTGGTTCTGCGGGCGTATCGGCCGTTCCTATGGCGGCAAGAGTTTCGCAGAAAGTTGGACAGGCAGAGGATCCGTCGAACTTCTTACTTATGCACGCTATGGGACCTAATGTTGCAGGCGTTATTGGCTCTGCGGTTGCTGCGGGAGTATTTCTTTCGTGGTTTGCCGCATAATAATGTGAGGTATTGAAATGAATAAAGTTAAAATTACAGAAACAGTTCTTCGCGATTCGCATCAGTCGCTTATCGCAACAAGAATGACAACGGAAGAGATGCTTCCGATACTTGAAAAGCTTGATAAGGTTGGCTACCATTCGCTTGAGGCATGGGGAGGTGCTACCTTTGACTCCTGTATGCGTTTCCTTAATGAGGATCCTTGGGAGAGACTCCGTAAGATCCGTGAAGCAGTAAAGAACACAAAGCTTCAGATGCTTTTCCGCGGACAGAATATTCTTGGCTACCGTCATTATTCCGATGATGTTGTTGAGTATTTTGTTCAGAAGTCAATTGCTAACGGAATTGATATACTTCGTATCTTTGATGCCCTCAACGATCCTAGAAATCTTGAGACAGCTATCAAGGCAACAAAGAAGGAGAACGGACATGTTCAGGCTGCAATAAGCTACACAACAGGTCCCGTTTATACCACCGAGTATTTCACGGGTTACGCAAAGACACTTGAGAATATGGGAGCTGATTCCATTTGTATCAAGGATATGGCAGGACTTCTTAAGCCTTACGATGCGTATGAGCTCGTAAAAGCCCTCAAGGAGACTGTTAAGGTTCCGATCCAGGTGCACACCCACTATACCTCCGGTCTTGCTTCTATGACACTTCTCAAGTCTATTGAGGCAGGTGCGGATATTGTTGATACCGCTATCTCGCCTATGGCTATGGGAACATCCCAGCCTCCTACAGAGTCTCTTGTGGCAACTCTTGCAGGAACTGAATATGACACAGGAATTGATCTTGCTTCGCTTGATGAGATAACCAAATATTTCGCACCTCTCCGTGAGAAGTATCTCGCATCGGGACTTCTTGATCCCAAGATGCTCAAGGTCGATGTAAACGCGCTTATCTATCAGGTTCCCGGTGGAATGCTCTCTAATCTTGTTTCTCAGCTCAAACAGGCAGGGAAGTCGGATAAGCTTACAGAGGTGCTTGAGGAAGTTCCGAGAGTAAGAGCAGATGCAGGATATCCACCTCTCGTAACACCTTCGTCACAGATCGTCGGAACACAGGCGGTATTCAATGTAATCGGCGGTGAGAGATATAAGATGGTTACAAAGGAGTTTAAGGGACTCATTCAGGGTCAGTACGGTAAAGCTCCGGTAGAAATTGATCCCGAATTTACAAAAAAAATAATCGGAGATACAGAGCTTATAACCTGCCGTCCCGCAGACAAACTTGCTCCCGAGCTTGATACACTTCGTGCACAGATAGCACAGTATATTGAGCAGGACGAGGATGTGCTTTCATACGCACTCTTTGAGCAGGTTGCCATCAAGTTCTTTGAGTATAGAAAAGCAAAGAAATACGCGCTTGACGCAGAAAATTCTGACGCTACACTCGGAGTTCATATTGTCTAAAATGTAAAACAAGCCGTTGCTTTGCAGCGGCTTGTTAATTTATAAAGAAAATTCAAAAATCTATTGCAAAAACAGAGAAAATCTGTTATACTATATGTACTGGGTAAATCATAGCCCAGAGCAGCCGCAAGCTGTAAAATAAGGCCATACCAGCCGGGGAATTAGCGGTGCCCTGTACCTGAAATCCGCTACAGCAGGGGTTCATTCCTTTTTTGAGGGTTGAGCCTTCTACGGTCAAGAGCCGTCCCTGTTGCGTTGACGAGCGGGTCTTGCGCAATTGGTGATTGTGAACCATGTCAGGTGGGGAACCAAGCAGCATTAAGCAATTTAACTGATGTGCCGCGAGGGCGCCTGCTCCGAGCAATCGGTACGGAAATCGCGTAGGGGTAACACTCGATTTTAAGGTGTATGGTCTTATTTTGCAGCTTGCTTATTTTTATGGAGGTGAAAAAAGTGCATCAGGCTTTGTACAGAAAATGGCGTCCGCAGATCTTTGATGATGTCTACGGTCAGGAGCATATTACCTCCATACTTAAATATGAAACAGAAAAATCTCGTTTTTCCCACGCGTACCTTTTTTGCGGTTCAAGAGGAACGGGAAAGACAACCTGTGCAAAAATACTTGCAAAGGCTGTTAACTGTGAGGCGCCTGTAAACGGAAATCCCTGTAATGAGTGTCCCTCCTGTCGTGCTATTGACGCAGGGACTGTTACCGATATCCTTGAAATGGACGCAGCATCAAATAACAGTGTTGACAATATAAGAGAAATTCGTGACGAGGTAATATACACTCCATCTGTTCTGAAATGCAAGGTATACATTGTTGATGAGGTGCACATGCTCTCTTCCAGCGCCTTCAACGCGCTTTTAAAAACGCTTGAGGAGCCGCCTTCACATGTTGTATTCATTCTTGCCACCACCGAGCTTCATAAGCTTCCTGCAACGATTATCTCGCGTTGTCAGCGTTTTGACTTCAGACGTATAAATGTTTCGGATATAATGGCAAGACTCTCACATATCGCGCAAAAAGAGGGAATAAAGGCAGAGAATGATGCACTTCGCCTTATTGCAAAGAATGCACAGGGCGGAATGAGAGATGCGATAAGTCTTTTTGAGCTTTGCGCGGGTTCAAATGATACTCTCACTGCAGCTGCGGTAGCAGATATCATAGGAATTAGTGGAAATCAAACGGTTGCAAAAGTTCTTACTGCAATTCATACACAGGACTACGATACAATATTTAGTGTGATTGACGATATCGTTTCTTCATCAAAGGATATCTCTGTATTTTGGAATGATGTGATCGCATTTTGCCGCGATATGCTTATTTACAAGACTACAAAGAGGCCTGAGGAATATCTTGATATTACTGAAAGTGAAAAAAAGCTTCTTTCCGATACTACTTCGCTTTTTACAAAGGACACACTGATCTATTTTATGCGTCTTTTGAATGACTCTCTTTATACAATGCAAAGAGCAGGTGGCGCAAAACGAAATATTGCGGAAATGACACTTATCAAAATGGGAGACGAGGGTTTAAGCTTCTCGGAGGATGCATTGCTTTCAAGAATATCAAAGCTTGAGGCTCAGCTTGCGGGTGCAAATGTTACCTACAATGCACCAAAGATAATTGAGGAGCCTGTTGAAACAGCTGATAAGGCTCCAAAAAATCCCGATAAGCCACAGAAAGCAGAAACACAGCCTGTTGCCGTGTCAAAAGACCAAACGCCCCAGAAAGAAGAAATTTTGCCCGTTACAGAGGAAAAGATTATACGGGGATGGCATGATATATGCAATAAGACTTGCGCGGATAATCCGTCTGTAAACTCGCTTATGAAGCAGGCGAGAGGTTATTCAAAAAATGACGGAAGTGTTGTTATAAAATTCCCAACAGCATTTCCTATGAATATGGTCAAGCAGTCTTCTGTACCTGCCACACTTCCTTCCATTCTAAGTGGCGTACTCAAAAGGGAAATAACCGAATCTCAGATTGAATATACAGTGTCGCAGATAATTGAAGATGCTGATGATTTTGATGATCTGACCGAAAATAATTAAACTTGAAGGAGAAATAAATATGAGAGCAAATGTACCAAAGGGACCTAGCATGAACTCCATGCTTCGCCAAGCACAAAAAATGCAGGAGGATATGGCGGCACTTCAGGAGGACCTTGATTCCCGTGAATATGATATAAGCGCGGGCGGAGGAGTTGTGTCTCTGAAAATAAACGGAAAAAGGGAGATACTTTCAATTGATATCAAGCCCGAAATCGTTGATCCCGACGATATAGAGACTCTTTCGGATATTCTTGTTGCTGCAGTTAATGAAGCTATCAAGAGAGTTGACGATACAAACAATGCAGAAATGTCAAAGCTTACGGGTAGCGTAGGTCTCCCCGGTATGTTCTGATATGGCAGATTACATTGAATCTCTTGAGCGCCTTGCCGAGCATTTTGCCCGTTTACAGGGTGTAGGAAAAAAATCAGCTATGCGAATGGCTTTCTCAATTATTGCACTTGATGATGAGGCTGCGGCAGATTTTGCAACATCAATTATTGATGCAAAAAATAAGATACATGAGTGTCCCGAGTGCGGTAATCTGACAGATAAAAGCCTTTGCTCGGTCTGCTCTGATCTAACAAGAGACAAGAGTGTCATCTGTGTAGTTGAGGATGTAAAGGCTGTTCTCTCACTTGAAAAGGTGCGCGAATATCGCGGTGTTTACCATGTTCTTCACGGAGCGATCTCACCCGTAAACGGAATTACTCCCGATAAAATAAGATTCCGTGAGCTTATTGAGCGCGCAGGAAGTGATGAGGTCAAGGAGGTCATCATAGCTACTAATCCCACTCCGGATGGAGAGGTGACTGCTATGTATATCTCAAAGTACTTAAAGCCGCTTGGCATCAAGGTAACAAGGCTCGCATACGGAATTCCTGTAGGCTCTGATTTAGAGTATGCAGATGAAGTAACACTTGGACGCGCTATTGATGGCAGACGTGATATATAACCTAAAAAGGAGGCAATGCCTCCTTTTTTATTCTTTATTTTCATTCTTCCACGCGAAGTAATTAAAGTGCTCAGAGCAATACCTGTTGTATTGCTTGCCGCCGTAGGATATGCCCGAATATTCGTTTTCTTTTAAGAGATTAGAATAAAAGGGAAGCTCTGATACAGTGGAGGGAAGTATTCTAGTTGAAATATCTCGCCAAGTGTATTGCGCATCTGTGACATATACCTGCATGGGGAAGCTTCTCTTAACATTTATAAGACCTATTGAGGATATATTTTCCTTTGGGCAGTAGGGACATGCCACGCCACCGTAAAGGGTGTCGTAGTCAACAAGAAGGTGAACATCGCAATATTGATGTGGCTCATCTCCCTTTACAAAATATCCCGTTTCGGAGCGTGCTCCTCTCGGGTCACTTAAGCATGCCTCGGTCATAAGCTTACCTGAGTCCTTACAAAAGGTTGCTTTTATTATATTATCACTCAAAGAAAAGGATATATTTTTTTTGCTTGTTATATTTTCCTCATTAAGTGTTGTCATAACTTTGTTCCATACCTTGTGGCACAGCTCCCCTGCTGAATTATCAAGTGTTTTTGGATATTCAAATCCAAGCCAGATGCCGCAGATATATTCGGGAGTATAGCCGATAAACCATTTATCAAAATTACTTTGTGTTGTTCCTGTTTTTCCTGCAACATCAATTTTTTTAGCAAGAGCAATGTCTGTTGCCGTTCCACCAACCAGTACATTTTTTAGCATTAATGTCATAATTGATGCATTTTCCTCGCTAATAACCGATTCGCCGTGATAAGGATTTGATAAGATTTCCTTTCCTTGACTGTCGGTGACCTTTATATATGAGCGATATTCGTTATAAATTCCCTCGTTGGCAAAAATAGAGTATGCTGCAGTAGTTTCGCGTAGCGTAACGCCGTAGTTAAACTGTCCGAGAGCAAGGGCAGCAATATCTTTATCAGTTACAATACTTCCGTCTGGTGTGGTTCCGTACGGTATAAGGCTTTTCATATAAAGTTTATCATAAAGAAAATTAAATGATGCATCAAGTCCAAGGTCATCAAGAACCTTTATTGTTACAGTATTTATTGAATGACTTATCGCATAATTAATATTTGTAAGTCCACGATATATTCCATTTGCATTTTTAGGCCATGCTACACCCTTTGGGTTTCTTGAGTTGTAATTTGAAAATTTTATCGGTACATCATCATAAACTGTCGCCCAATCAATAATTCCTTCTTCAAGAGCAGGGGCGTAAACCGAAAGAGGTTTTATTACAGAGCCTGCCGGTCGAACCGTTTGTGTTGCAAAATTTTGAATTCTGTTTGCCGTCTTTTCACCAACACCGCCCGCAACACCGAGAATATCTCCCGTTAAAGGATCAATAACTATCATAGCCGATTGAGGTCTCTCACCCGTTTCATCTAAAAGAAAATTCTTTTCGTTTTCATAATACTCTTCAAGTAAAGCCTGCACCTCAATATCCATTGCCGTATATATCCTGAGGCCGCCCGTATATACAGCTAGACTTGCTGCTGCACGGCTGTAGCCTTTTATCGCAACCAAGTCATTAATAACATCATCTATTACCATGTCTATATACCAGGAATTGACTGTTGTTCTGCTATCCTTCTCGGGAGGGGATGTTATAAGCTCCTCCGAGACAGCCTCGTTATATTCACTTTCATTGATATAGCCTTGTGATAACATCTGTGCAAGAATGAGATTCCGTCTCTTGATATTGTTATCGGGATTTTTAATTGGATCATAGTAGGTGGGACTGTTTGTTATCGAGGCAATGCTTGCGCATTGGGCAAGTGTAAGATCAGCTACATCCTTTGAAAAATAATACTCGGAGGCAGCTCCTACACCAAAGCATCCATTTGAAAGATTTATTACATTGAGATACATTGTGATGATCTCTTTTTTATCAAATTTCTTTTCAAGATCAAGCGCCCAAAATATTTCCTGAAGCTTACGTTGAAAGGAATAGTCGTCATTTTCGGTAACATTTTTTATTAGCTGTTGTGTAATTGTTGATCCACCAAAGCTATCATTAAATTTGAGAAAATAGTTCACAGAGGCTGCTGCAGTTCGTTTCCAATCAACACCACTGTGCTCCATAAAGCGTTTATCTTCAATGCATATAAATGCATTTATAAGATTTTCAGACAGATCATCGTAACTAGTACTCTTACATCTGTATGCACTATAAAGCTCTTTATCCGAGAGCTCACACACTGTCCCTATTCTGTTTTCTCTGTCTTCAAACTCGTAATAATAAAGCTTTGTTGAAGCCCCTGTGCCGATTGAGGTGAACATACTCTCATCAACTGTCTTATCTATCTTTTTTTCAACATATATAGCAAAAACAAGCGCTACCGTCAAGACAACCATGCACAATACTATAGCTACTGTAAGTATAAACTTAAGCAAAATGGCGAGAAATCGACTTTTAGTTTTTGTTTTCTTCATTGGCTTCTCCATAAATTTTCCGTTACTGTTATTATTGTACAGAAAAAGAATATATAATCATTTTTTAGGCGATAATATAGTTATTAAGAAAAAGGAGCAGAAAATGAAAAACGAAAATAAAGCAATGATGGTTGTGGCAGCTTATATTTTGATAATGCTCATAGTTTCACTTGTTGCTATAAGCACTGTAAAAAAGAATGCCACAGAAGATATAATACCGGAGAAGAATCTTGAAACTGATATGCAAATTGTATATATTCCCATATATAAAACAACCGAGGAATATGAGAGTGATGAAGCGGAGCCTATAGAAAAAACATATATTTTAAAAGAATATCAGGGTAAAATAGGTATTTACTCTGATGGAGGAGTTCTTATTGATGTGCTTGAGGTTTATATAAAGCTTCTCCCCGAGACAGACAGAAATCTGCTCGGGGAGGGAATCAAGGTGTCGGGTGAAGCAGAGCTCCACGCACTTATTGAGGATTATATGGGATAGTCAGCGAAGAACAACATTTTCCTTGCCAAGAATATCGTATAGCTCGGAAAGGACCGAGTTCGTAATGCCAATACCCTTTGAATACGCAATGTATTTTCCGCTTTCCATATTGTAAAATATTACACGGGTCGTTCCTTCAAAAATATCAACAAGATTAAGTGCTTTTTTATACTCTCTGCACTCCATATTCTTTACACGAAGATAAATTTTTTCAGGTTCAGAAGAAGCTTGCATTTGGGGCTTTGCCTCGGAGGCAGGCTTTTTTTCTGGCAGTTTAAAATGTGCATTTTCTATAAGCTCGCTGACAGATGAAACAATTATCTTCGGTGCTTCATCGTCGCGAACCGAAAGAGAACCTTCAATTAAAAGTGCATTGTCCTTACGAAGCAGATGCATAAAGTTTGAATAGCGAGCGGAGAAGAATATACACTCTATCTCGGCATATCTGTCCTCAACTGTAACAAATGCCATTCTGTCATTCTGTCGGGTGTTTTTGACCGTTATTGAGGTAACTACCGCTGCAATTTTGACATATTTTCTGTCACTTACTGTATCATCACCTATAATGTTTGCAAGAGAGGATGCGCCAAGAGAGTCAACATGATTTGAATAGCTGTCAATTATATGTCCTGAGAAATACATGCCCGAGCTTTCTTTTTCAAGCATAAGCTTTTCTTTAAGTGTAAATTCGGGAATATTCGGGTACTCAAATGCAGGAGCTACAGACTCACTTGCAGGGAGAGCAGAGAACATATCAAGCTGACCTATGATATTATTTCTGTTTTTGGCATTTAGAATATCAATAAGTCGTTCGTAGGAGGCAAGAAGTTTACTTCTGTATATGCCGAGCCCGTCAAAGGTACCTGCTTTAATAAGCGTTTCAACCATTCGCTTATTGAGGTCGCTCTCACTCATTCTTTCCAGAAAATCTTCAAAGCTTTCAAAGGGCTTGCGTCTTCTCACTGTCATCATGTTTTCAATAAATTGCTTACCAACATTTTTGAGTGCAAGCAGACCAAAAACAATATCATTGCCCTTTGCGGTAAAGTAGATACCACTCGCATTTATATCTGGCGGAAGAACTCTTATTCCATATTTTGAGCATTCTGAAATATATTCTGCAAGCTTTGTCATATTTCCAAGTACAGAGGTCAGAAGAGCAGCCATATATTCTGTTGTATAATGAGCCTTAAGATAGGCAGTTCTATATGATATCACAGCATATGCGGCAGCATGACTCTTATTGAATGCATAATTCGCAAAGGATGTCATATCCTCAAAGAGCAATCTTGCAGCATCCTCGGGAATACCCTTACTGGTAGCACCGCAAACAAAGCTTTCTCGCTCTGCTTCAAGAAGCGCTGCCTTCTTTTTTGACATTGCGCGTCGTACAATATCAGCATGTCCAAAGGAAAAGCCTGATATCTCGCGGCAGATACTCATAACTTGCTCCTGATAAACTGTACAGCCATATGTGGATCTCAAAATCGGCTCAAGCTGGGGAAGAGCATATTTTACTTTATCGGGATTATGTCGACCTTCAATATATTTTGGAATAGAATCCATAGGACCGGGACGGTAAAGCGCAATAGCGGCGATGATATCCTCAAAGCGAGAGGGAACAAGCTCTGTGAGCATCTGTCTCATGCCTGCAGATTCAAGCTGAAATAGTCCAAGAGTATTTCCGCTTGACAAAAGCTTGTATGTGTCGGGATCGTCAAAGGGGATCCTTTCTATATTAAAGCTTGGATCACTCTCCTTGATAGCCTTTACAGCATCATCAATTATAGTGAGGTAACGCAAACCGAGGAAGTCAAATTTAAGTAATCCAAGGTTAGCAACGGTATTCATATCAAACTGCGTTACAACAGCATCTTTACTTGTAGCCAGCGGAACATGGTCGGAAAGAGGTTCGTCTGTTACAACAAGCCCTGCGGCATGAATTGTAATATTTCGTGGCATTCCTTCAAGTGCCATAGCGGTATTAACAAGCTTTTGCACCTCATCAGAGCTATTATAGAGCTCCTTGAGAGCGGGAAGCTTGAGTGCAGCTTCAATAGTTATTCCAACATCCTTTGGTACTGTGCGCGCTACCTTGTCTACATCTGAATATGACATACCAAGTGCACGGCCCACATCTCTTATCGCCGCACGGGCAGCAAGAGTACCGAATGCAGCTATCTGCGAGACATTGTCATTTCCATATTTCTCAAACATGTAAGAGATGACCTCATCTCGTCTGTTATAGCAAAAATCCACATCTATATCGGGCATGCTGACTCTTTCAGGGTTAAGAAAACGCTCAAAAAGAAGATCAAATTTGATTGAATCAACATCTGTAATTCCAATAAGATAAGCAACAAGGCTACCTGCACCCGAGCCTCTGCCTGGACCTACAGGAATAGATTTTGATTTTGCGTAATTAACATAGTCCTCAACTATAAGGAAATAGTCGGAATAGCCCATCTTTGATATAACAGAAAGCTCATAGTTTATTCTTTCAAGATATTCTTCCTTTGAGTGCTCGCCAAAAACAATATCACAAGCTTCTACCTTCTTGTCAAAGCCCTCATAAGTAAGCTTTTTGAGATATTCATCGGATGAAATTCCGCCGGGTGTCTTATAGCTTGGCAATCTTGTATTTTCAAATGAAAAATCAAAATTGCACATATCAGCTATCTTTACAGTGTTCTCAAGCGCTCCATCGTACTGGCCGAAAAGCGCTCTCATTTCGTCACTTGTTTTATAATAAAACTCATCTGTTTCAAAGCCAATAGGTCTACCATTTGTGATGACATTATCTGTCTGTATGCACATAAGTATAGCCTGTGTTTCGGAATCGGCGCGGCGTAGATAGTGACAGTCATTCGTCGCAACAAGACCTATGTCGCACTCATTGGCAAGGCGTACAAGAGAGGGAAGTATCTGTGTCTGCTCTGCAAGTCCGTGATTTTGTATCTCAATATAAAAATTCTCCTTGCCGAATATGCTTTTCATTTTAAGAGCATAAGAACGCGCAGCATCATAGTCTCCGCGCGAAAGGTCACGGGGGATTCTGCCCGCAAGACAGGCAGAGAGAGCAACAAGACCCTCTGAATGTGACATGAGAAGCTCGTCGTCAACTCTGGGCTTTGAATAAAATCCTTCTGTAAAGCCTTTGGAGACAAGATAAATAAGATTTCTGTATCCTACTTCATTTTTACAGAGCAGCACAAGGTGATACGGTTTTGCATCAGCAGGGGTTTTTCCAAATCTTGAATTTGGTGCTACATACACCTCACAGCCAATAATAGGCTTTATATTTTCAGCTTTGCAGGCGCGATAAAAATCCACCACGCCATACATAACTCCGTGGTCGGTGATAGCAACTGCAGTATGACCGCATTCCGCAGCCCGCTTGGGAATTTCGGTAATTCTGCAAGCGCCGTCAAGCAAGCTGTATTCACTATGAAGATGAAGGTGTACGAAATCAGACATATATTTCTCCAAAAAAATCAGTTATCAATTTCTTCTGCCTCGCGGCAAAGCTTTTCAAGTCTGTGGTTAAGTCCCGATTTTGAAATCGGCGGATTGTGAAGCGCGGCAAGCTCTGTAAGAGATGCTTCTTCGTTTTCAATTCTAATTCTCGCTGTTATCTGAAGCTCCTCGGGGAGCGAGTCAAGTCTGTGTGAATCAATAAGTGATCTTATTGCAACGATCTGCTTTCTTGAAGCATTAACAGCCTTTTTTATATTACTTGTAACGCAGTTTACGCCTCTGTTTATATCATTTCTCTCCTCATTTTCCATAGCTATTTCAGTAAGTCTGAAGCTGAGCTTCACTGCACCTATAAAGTAAAGAAGATCGGAGATCATTACATTTGATTTGAAATAAAGTCCGCTTGAATTTGCTCTGTTGGTTATTCGTGGCACGAAGCCTGCTACAGAAAGAAATCTGTATAGCTTTGAGGCTCTTGAGAGGTTTTCCTTTGAGAGAGAAAATTCAAGATTAAGGCTCTTTTGAGGATCGTTTAGTTTTGCAATAGCAATAAAGGCTCCGCGCAAGAACATCTGCTCACACATCGGACAGTTAAGCGGAATGGCTTCTGCTATTGAGATCTCGGGATCGTTATCTATAAGCTCAAAGATCCTTGATATGGAATTTGAACGAAAGTCAAGCCTGTGATACTCCTTTCCGGGTTTTTTGGTAATTGAATATCTTGGCTTACAGTTATAAATTGACTGTAAAAGACTACTTGCGGCATCACATGCTTCTTTAAAGGAGAATTCAAGTGAAAAATCACTTTCACCAAGCCTTTTAGTATTTATGAGAAGACCTATAAGAAAGGCTTTCTTGCAACAGGTCTTTTTTATTTGATTTTCAAGCAACTCGTGCTTGAGCTCATTAGCAAACGACACTTGTTTTCTCCTTTCTTTTTTAATCTATGTATTTTACTTCACTTTCAAGCAAAACGCCGTATTTTTTATAAACGGCATCTCTTACTTGATCGGCCAGTGTTAGGACATCACGAGCTGTAGCGCCGCCCATATTTACAATAAATCCTGCATGCTTTTCTGAAACTGTTGCACCACCAACAGTAAGACCTTTCAAGTTACAATCATCAATAAGCTTTGCAGCAAAATATCCTTCAGGACGCTTAAAATAGCTTCCACAGCTGGGTTTATCAAGTGGTTGCTTCTGGCGTCTGCTTTCAGCGTTTTCGCGCATACGAGCATCTATAAGTTCTTTTTGTGAAGGTTTAAGATCAAAATTTACAAGCGTACAGACAAGGTCTTTCTTTTCGGTAAAAATACTTTTTCTGTAGCTAAATGCAAGCTCATCACGCCCCAAAAGGAGAACTTCGCCTGTATTGGTATTGATAGCTCTTACGCTGATGACCACCTCTGACATCTCGCCACCATATGCACCCGCATTCATAGCAATAGCTCCGCCTACGGTGGCAGGAATTCCTTGGGCAAACTCAAGCCCTGAAAGAGAAGAGTCGCGTGCAAGCGCTGAAAGCAGGGAAGTCTTAACCCCACATTGGGCTGTGATATTAGTGCCGCTTTGTGAGAGATAGCTCATCTTTTTTGTACAGATTATAAGTCCACGGTAGCCTTCATCTGAAAAAAGAATATTTGAGCAGTTACCAACCACCTCGAATTTAACGCTATTTTCCTTTGCAAGCATAATAGCGCTTGTTAGTTCACATTCATTTTTAGGGTATGCAATACAATCTGCCACACCACCAATACGAAATGTAGAAAGGGAAGAAAGCATTATTTTTTCTGTAAATTCAATATTAAGCTTTGTAAGCTCTTCACTGATTTTTATCATATTATTTTTCACCGTCTCCTGTAATAATAGAATATATATTATCAAAGGAGTCTGCAATATATGTTATTTCCATGTTTTCAGGTGTAGATTTTTTATTAGGATTATACCAACATGTATCAATTCCAAAAGCGATACCACCCTTTATATCAGAGGTAAGCGAATCTCCAACTATCAAAGCATCTCTCTTTGAGAAATTAGGGATGCCTTTTTCAACAAATTCAAAGTATCTTACATCGGGCTTTTCATAGCCAATAGACTCAGATATAAATACCTCTTCAAAGTACTTATCCATACCACTTACAGCCATTCTGCCTTTCTGTACGAAATCAATTCCATTTGTAACTATATACATTTTAACCTTACCGGATAAGGAATCACAAAGCTCTCTTGCTCCGTCAATAAGACAGCCCTTTGTAGCGAGTCTTGAAGTATATGTTTCCGCTATTTTTTTATAATCACAAACGAAGTTATATTTTTCGCAAAACATCTCAAATCTGCGGTATCTTAAAACATTTTTTTCAATTTCTCCGCGTTCAAGAGCCTTCCAAAGACTATCATTTATTGCACTGTATACCGATACCTTTTCGTCATCAGGCTCTATATTATAGATTCTCAAAGTTTCACGAAGGGCCTCATCCTCTGCACGAAGAAAATCAAAAAGAGTACCGTCCGCATCAAATAAAATCGTTGTATATTTCATAATAACCTCATTTACATACCATATTGTTATAATTATACTATGAAAAGATAAATTTTTCAATGTTTTATTCGATAAATATTGTTAAAAATGACATTTCCATATTTTCTTCACAAGATATTGACTTTATCCATTAAATTTGGTATAATAAATGACAATAAATATATGTTGCTTGGAGGTGTTTTTTATGGCTAAAGTTTCAAAATTCGCAAAAGAAGGCTTAACATTTGATGATGTACTTTTGGTGCCTGCAAAGAGTGATGTTCTTCCTGCGGATGTATCTCTTAAAACAAGACTTACAAACAAGATCACACTTAACATACCCGTTTTAAGCGCGGCTATGGATACTGTAACCGAGTCTGCTCTTGCTATCGCTATTGCGCGTGAGGGCGGCGTTGGTACTATTCATAAGAATATGCCGATTGAGGCACAGGTAGACAATGTTGACAGAGTAAAGAGAAGTGAGAATGGTGTAATTTCCAATCCTATCTTCCTTGGACCTGATAACTTTGTTTATGAGGCTGAAGCACTTATGCGTAAATTCCGTATATCCGGTGTTCCGATATGTGATGCCGACAAAAAGGTAGTCGGAATTATCACAAACAGAGATATGAGATTTCTTGTTGACTTCAATGAGAGAATTTCTGATGTTATGACAAGGGCTAATCTTGTCACTGCACCCGCTGGAACAACTCTTCCCGAGGCACAGGAGATTCTCCGTAAGCATAAGATTGAAAAGCTTCCTCTTGTAGATGAGAACAATGTTCTTCGTGGACTTATCACTATAAAAGACATAGAAAAAGCAACAAAATATCCTAACTCTGCAAAGGACGCAAAGGGAAGACTTCTTTGTGGTGCCGCTATTGGAGCTACAAAGGATGTTCTTGACCGCGCAAAAGCTCTTCTTGAAGCAGGCGCAGATTATCTTGTGCTTGACTCCGCCCACGGACATTCCCAGAACATAATCAACAGCATTGCAAAGGTAAAGAATGCATTCCCCGAGTGCCAGCTTATTGCAGGTAACATAGCAACAGGTGAGGCAGCACTTGACCTCATCAAGGCAGGTGCAGATGCTATAAAGGTTGGTATCGGCCCCGGATCTATCTGTACAACCCGTGTTGTTGCAGGTATCGGCGTGCCTCAGATCACAGCGATTTGTGATGCTGCTGAGGTAGCGGACAAGTATAACATACCTGTTATTGCAGATGGTGGTCTTAAGTATAGCGGAGACATTGTCAAAGCTATCGCAGCAGGCGCTTCTACAGTTATGATAGGATCTATGTTTGCAGGCTGTGAGGAGAGCCCCGGAGAAACAGAGCTCTTCCAGGGTAGAAGCTTCAAGGTATACAGAGGAATGGGCTCCATCGCTGCTATGGAGCAGGGCTCTAAGGATCGTTATTTCCAGGAAGGCAACAAGAAGCTTGTTCCCGAAGGCGTTGAGGGTCGTGTCCCCTTCAAGGGTCCGCTTGCTGACACAATATATCAGCTTATGGGTGGTCTTCGTGCAGGTATGGGATATTGCGGCGCTCCCGATATTGATACTCTCCGTACGAATGCACAGTTTGTTCGTATAACAAGTGCAGGTCTTCGTGAGTCTCATCCCCATGACATTAATATCACAAAGGAAGCACCTAACTATTCTTCACTTTAATTAATTAAAAGCCACCCACATGGGTGGCTTTTTTTATACCTTGCTTTAAATAATCGTTTAATAAAAACAGCACTCTATTGAGTGCTGTTTTTTATTCAAGATTTCCTGCAACGCTTGTATCTCCAAGCTTAACAGTTTCTTTGAGAATATATCTGGGTTCGCCCTTTGAATTAACGCAATCTGCCGTGATAACGACTTCAACAACATCTGTTCTTGAGGGAATCTCATACATTATATTCATCATAAGGTTCTCCATTATTGAACGAAGCCCGCGAGCACCTGTATTTCTCTCAATTGCAAGAGATGCGATTGCCTCAAGTGCATCATTTTCAAAGGAAAGGGAAACGCCGTCCATCTCAAAGAGCTTGACATACTGATTGATAAGCGAGTTTTTAGGCTCTGCGATTATTCTCACAAGTGCATCCTTGTCAAGGTCATCAAGTGTTACTGTTACAGGAATTCTACCGACAAGCTCGGGTATAAGACCAAACTTTACGATATCATGAGGAACTACATCTTTGAAAATTCCTTTTTTCTTGCGTTCTTCCTTTTTCTTTATCTCACTTGCAAATCCAACAGTCTGATTTCCTTGACGGCGTTCAATTATCTTATCAAGCCCCTCAAATGCGCCTCCGCAGATGAAAAGAATGTTAGAAGTATTGATCTGGATAAACTCCTGATTAGGATGCTTTCTGCCTCCTTGAGGGGGAACATTTGCAACTGTGCCCTCAAGAATCTTGAGAAGCGCCTGCTGAACGCCCTCTCCCGAAACATCACGGGTAATAGAGCGATTTTCGCTCTTTCGAGCGATCTTGTCTATCTCGTCAATATAGATTATACCATGCTCGGCAAGGTCAATATCGTAATCAGCAGCCTGAATAAGACGGAGAAGAATATTTTCTACATCCTCGCCCACATAACCTGCTTCGGTAAGTGTTGTAGCATCTGCAATAGCAAAGGGCACCTTGAGTGTTTTTGCTAGGGTCTGTGCAAGATATGTTTTACCAACACCTGTAGGTCCTATAAGAAGAACATTGCTTTTCTGGAGCTCTACATTATAAGCTTCCACATCATCCTTCTTGGAATTCTTATTTTTCTCAATATTCTGTTTGTTAAGGATGCGCTTATAGTGATTATATACCGCAACAGACAAAGCTACCTTGGCATCATCCTGACCGATAACATATTCATCAAGACTCTTCTTTATCTGAACAGGCTTTGGAAGGGAAGCAAAGGAAAGTCCTTCAGCGTTCTCAATATCTACAGTATTCTCATAAATAAGCCTGTCACAAGCGTCAACACAAAAGTCACAAATATAAATTCCCGTTGGAGAAGGTATCAAGAAATTAACCTGATTTTCCTTGCGTCCACAGAATGAGCAATATCTCATCTGGGGCATATTTCCTCCATTATTGTTTGCCATTGATTAAGTCCTTTCAAATCCAATTAAGCACGCTTGTCGTAGATCTTGTCAATAAGACCATACTCAAGTGCCTGCGCCGAGGTCATGAAGTTATCTCTTTCGGTATCACGAGCGATCTCCTCAATAGAACGGCCTGTGTTTTCAGCAAGGATTCTGTTGAGATTATCTCTTGTACGAAGGATAAGCTCTGCCTGGATCTTTATGTCAGTAGCCTGGCCCTTTGCGCCGCCGAGAGGCTGGTGTATCATTATCTCGCTATTAGGGAGTGCAATTCTCTTACCCTTTGTTCCTGATGAGAGAAGGAACGCGCCCATGCTTGCAGCCATACCTATACATATAGTGGAAACATCGCACTTGATGAACTTCATTGTATCGTAGATAGCCATTCCTGCAGTAACAGAACCGCCGGGGCTGTTTATATAGAAAGAGATATCCTTATCGGGGTCCTGCGCCTCAAGAAAGAGAAGCTGCGCCACAACAAGAGATGCAGTGGTGTCATTGACCTCATCAGACAAAAAGATAATTCTGTCATTGAGGAGTCTTGAAAAAATATCGTATGAGCGCTCACCTTTGCTCGTCTGTTCAACGACCATTGGAACTAGTGCATCATACATTCCGTTATTACCGTAAAGCATAAATTATCTCCATTCTGCGACTTATGCTTCGCCACTGTTACATGACGAAGCATAGGTGCTATATATTATTAAATTAGATAAATCAGTTAGTTTCTTCTGTTGCCTTAGGCTTTCTTGTTTTCTTGGGCTTGGGAGCTTCCTCTGTGGTTGTCTCCTCAGCTTTTGCCTCTTCGCTAACAGGTGCTTTGGGAGCTCTGGGCTTTCTGGGCTTCTTAACCTTAATAGCAGCCTTCTCCTTAACAAGCTCCATAGCTTTCTTTACCTTCATATCCTCAGCAATAGCCTCAACAGGAAGCTGTGCCTTGACATCCTCAACCTCAAGACCGTACATCTTTGCGATATTCTCAAACTCTGCTGCAATATCCTCCTCGGTAGCCGAGAGATTTTCAAGAGCTGCGATCTTCTCAAGCGCAAGTCTTACCTTTACCTGGCGCTCAGCCTGAGGTCTCATCTGTGCGCGAAGAGTATCAAGGGTGAGACCTGTGTACTTAAAGTAGGTAGCAAGATCAAGTCCGCTTGCGCGAAGTCTGTTGTCGTAGTCACGAACAAAGTTCTCGGTCTCTGCCTCAAACATAGGCTCGGGAATATCAGCCTCAAGCTTCTCCATAAGTGCCTCTGCAAGCTTATCCTCAACGGATGCATCTGCCTCTGACTCATGTCTCTTCTGGATTTTTGCCTTAATATCTGCCTTATATTCATCAAATGTATCAAATTCAGAAACATCCTTTGCAAACTCGTCATCAAGTTCAGGAAGCTCTACCTTTGTTATTGCGTGAATCTTTACCTTAAATACAGCTGCCTTTCCAGCAAGCTCTGCTGCGTGATACTCCTCGGGGAAGGTAACATTTACATCAAACTCTTCGTCAACCTTCTTGCCAACTATCTGCTCTTCGAATCCGGGGATGAAGGAGCCCGAACCAAGCTTAAGAGCATAATCTGTGCCCTTACCGCCCTCAAACGCAACACCGTCAACAAATCCCTCAAAGTCGATAACTGTTGTATCATCAAGCTCTGCTGCGCGATCTGTAACATCTATCTCACGGGAGTTTCTTTCTCTTACAGTCTTGATCTCATTATCTACTTCCTCATCAGTAACGGGAGCGATAACCTTTTCAACCTCTATTCCAAGGTAATCCTTGATCTCTACCTCAGGCTTTGTGTAAACCTTTGCAGAGAGAACAAGACCATTGTCATCAATAGAAACAACATCAAATTCAGGCTGACCAACTACCTCAAGTCCGGACTCCTCAAGAGCCTGGGCATATGCAGAGGGAATAAGATCGTTGATGGCATCCTCGTAGAAGATTCCGCTTCCGTACATCTTCTCAATAATAGAACGGGGAGCCTTACCCTTTCTGAATCCGGGTACATTTATCTTTGCTGCCTGTCTTTTGTAGACCTTTGTTACAGCTGCATCAAAGGTCTCCTTGTCTACCGAGAACTGTAATTCATATCTGTTCTTTTCGATAGATTCATTTTTTGTCAAACTCATTTTTTAGTTCCTCCAAAATATAAAAATGCATTTTATTTACATACCTAATTATTTTACTTTTTTTTACCTCATTTGTCAAGAGATATTAAAAGAATTATCTATATTTTTATATATGTAGTGGTATAAAATCAAGAAAATCGGCAGATATCAGTATGAATTTGATGTCATCATGCTCAAATATACCTGAATTATAATAGTTGCCATGGATATGACCAAAATAAGCGCGCTTTATTCCGTATTCCCGTAACAACTCAATAATTCGCTCATTCTTGAAATCATTCCAAATAACAGGGAAGTGAAAAAAAGATATTATATCCTTGTCTCCTTCTTTTTCTTGAAGCTTTTTTGCTTCCTCAAGTCCTATCTTAAGGCGAATTGCCTCACGATTGTTTATTTTTTCAAAATCAGCCGTGACATTTTTAGTCTGTGTTGAAGGGTCAACAAACCACCCTCTGCTGCCAGTAATGATAAAATCCTCAACAACAAGAGCGTTATTATTGAGAATATCTATAGTATTAAACCCCTCTTTTTCAAAAAGCTCCTTCATTTTTTTTACAGAGGTCCACCAGAAATCATGATTTCCCTTCATGATTATTTTTTTACCCGAGAGGGAATTAAGAAAGCGGAGATCAGATACAGCATCTTTTAAGGAAAGCGCCCACGATATATCGCCCGGGATAATAACTGTATCGTTATCATCTACAAGACGATTCCAATTATTTTCAATTTTCTTTTGATAGTCCTGCCATCTGTTACCGAATATCTCCATAGATTTTGAGGCATTATCGGTAGAGAGATGCAGATCAGCGATCACATAGACAGACATCTGTTTCTCCAAAAAAATTATTTTAATATGATACATAAACCTCAATCGGTTGGATACAATAATAGTATTCTTATCAAGGAGGTAAAGGTAATGAACAATGGAACTACCGAAAAACGCGGTTGCTGCACGGATAAGTCCGTAAAGCACATCCAAGGAATAAAGTGCGATGTAAAGAACTGTGTTTATCACGACTGTGATACCTATTGCACAGCCGGACAGATTGCCGTTGGCCCAAGCTTTGCAACAAGCAGTGCTGATACAATCTGTGCTACCTTCAAGGAAAGAAAATAACAGTGTATGAAGGTGCTGTTGGGTTGATAAGACGGTAATTTTATACGAGAGTGGCATCTGTTGACTGATACCTGACTTCGAGGACTTGTTTGCAGGAAATTACGCGCGTTTTCTGCAAACGGTCCTCTTTTGTTTTACATAAATTTGTAAACCTCGTTAAGCATATCCTCGGCGTTAATTACAGTTGTAAAGTTGACCTTACGCTCGGTAAGATTACAAAGGGGGTAGGTTATCTCTGTACCGGTAAGCGCAGAGAGTTGCTCAAGCGCATCGGTATCGGATTTAGCGGGAGCTCCGGTAATTGACTTGTAAACATCTGCAGCAAACTTATAAGGGCTTGCAGTAGAAGCAACAATCATCTTTCTTGTGTCACCGGTGCTTGAGATATATTGCTCAGCACAATCAAGGGCAACAGAAGTATGAGTATCTGCAAGGTATCCGAATTCGTCGTAATATTTTTTAAGTACCTTTGCAGTAGCTGCTTCATCTGCGCAGTATCCAACAAAGTTATCGGAAATAGCCTTTTTCACTTCGTCAGAGACTGTATAGCAGCCGTTCTTTGAAAGCTCGTTCATATATCTTCTTGTTTCGTCCGTGCCTGCCGTAAATGAAAGGAGGCGCTCAAGATTACTTGAAATAAGTATATCCATTGAAGGCGACATTGTAAGATGGAATTTACGGTTCCTGTCATAAGTACCTGTGCGCAGGAAATCTGTAAGTACATTATTTGCATTTGAAGCACAGATAAATTTATTTATTGGCAATCCCATAAGCTTTGCAAGATATGCAGCAAAAATGTTACCAAAGTTACCTGTGGGAACGCAGATATTTACAGTCTCACCATACTTTATCTCGCCTGAATTTATTAGGTCACAGTATGCCGAAACATAATAAACTATCTGCGGAGCAAGGCGGCCCCAGTTTATGGAATTCGCGCTTGAGAGTGTGTACTTATTATCGGCAAACACCTCATGTGCCTTTGCATCGGAGAAGATTTTTTTAACACCTGTCTGAGCATCGTCAAAGTTTCCGCGGATAGCACAGACATTAACATTGTTTCCTGTCTGTGTGGTCATCTGAAGCTTCTGTACCTTGCTTACACCATCAACAGGATAAAATACCATTATCTTGACTCGGTCAATGTCCTTGTATCCCTCAAGTGCGGCTTTACCTGTATCTCCCGAGGTCGCAACAAGAATAAGTGCTGTCTTATCCTCACCGGTCTTTACAAGCGCGCGGGAGAGAAGTCGCGGCATTATCTGAAGCGCCATATCCTTAAAAGCAGCGGTAGGACCGTGCCAAAGCTCAAGAGAATAAAGATTATTCTTTACCTTTACAAGAGGTGCTGCGCCTCCTCTGAAGGAATTATCGCAATATGCCTCTTTACAGTCTCCAAGGAGCTCCTCATATGTATAATCAGTGAGATACATTGAAAGTATTTTAGCAGCTCTTTCGGGGTATGATTTTGAGCAAAGATCAACTATATCGCTCTCGGTAAGAGAGGGAATTGACTCTGGAATAAAGAGACCGCCATCGTCAGCAAGTCCCTTTTTTATGATAAAAGCTGAATCATATTTTACTTTTGATGTGTCTCTTGTACTGTAAAATTTCATTTTATACCTTCCTGTAATCATTTAGAAATTTTTGCTTATAAATATTTCAGCATTTTTACTGAATATTTTTTCAATTAATTTGTCTGTATAGCCAAGCATTGCCATTTTATCTGCTATCAGATAAAGATCAGAAATAGATTTTAGGTGAGATGTGGTAAGTGCGCCATCAAAATCGCATCCAAAAGCAATTGTATCCTCCCCACCGAGGGAAAGATAATGCTCAATATGCTCAATGACCTTCTCAATGTCCTTTGGTGAATCGGGAGCAATTCCAAGATGCTCACAATAGAGATTTATTCCAACAAGTCCTTGACAGTCCTTTATCTTAATAAATTCATCATCTGTAAGATTTCTTGGGTGCTGATGTACTGAAAATGCATCAGAATGCGATGCAATTATTGGTTTATTAAGTGTATTTAACTCAAAAACTCTCTCGGCAGTATGTCTTGATGCATGGGAAATGTCCGGAACAATAGAAAGTTCAAAGCATCGCTTTACCACTTGTTCACCAAAATCGGTAAGTGAATCGGTCGTGTCAAAGGCGCCGCCTATACATGAGCTTCCACTCCATGTGAGCGTCAGAATTTTCACTCCGCAGGCTGCAAGATAGTCAAGTCTGTTAATATCTACACCAAGAAGTCTTGCGTCTTCTACGGCTAAAATAAAGTGTCGAGAGGGGGATATCTCCGCTCTTGAAATATCGTCAAGAAAATATTCGTGTATCTTCTTGAAATCTTCAAACGCCTCATCATCAGTCAACGAGTGAGCAGACCATATAGCCATTACCTGGCAGTATTTTTTATATTTTTCCGATTTTTTAAGCGATACAGCAAGATCATTATCCCAAATTGATTTCTTTTGATGATATATGTTGTAAGCTGTGTCACAGTGCAGATCAAAAAGAGATAGCTCCATGTACTCTCCTATCGTGCAAAATATGCATTTCTTATATGATTTATCTCGGTAAGCTTGCGAGTGTTCTTATCAAGATACACTTCGATGACATCCATACGCGGCTGCTTATTTGTAGGATTTTGTGCCATATAAGCGCGTGCTGCATAAATTAGATTAGACTGCTTTCGTTTATCAACCGCTGAGGCAGCCGTTCCATAATTATCTTGCCTGTCAGATGATATACCACGGGTCTTTACCTCAACAAAAACAATATATTCCTTGTCGCTAGCTATAATGTCAAGCTCCTTATGCGACTGATGCTTATTTGCAGCAATTATTTTATAGCCGTTTCGTTTTAGATATTTTGCAGCAAGCTTTTCGCCAAGCCTCCCTGTTTCAATAGCCTTAAGACTTTTTATCATCATCTAAAAACCTGATAAATTTTGTTCTATATATTGGGGCAGGACCGTACTCACGAAGTGCGTCCATATGAGCCTTTGTGCCGTAGCCCTTATGCTTTGCAATACCGTACATAGGATATTGTCTGTCAAGCTCCTCACACATTCTGTCTCGTGTTACCTTTGCCAGAATCGATGCGGCGGCAATAGAAGGCGAGAGGGCATCTCCATGAACCACTGCATGGCAGGGAAGAGTAAATCCTCTTGTCACATTTCCGTCAATAAGTGCGTAATCCGCAGTAATATTTAAGGAAGATATTGCTCTGCGCATAGCAAGAAGGGTGGCAGAAAGAATATCAGTATCATTTATTTCATCAACAGATGCTTCGCATATAGAGTATGCTAGTGCTTCCTTTGTGATAATGTCAAATATTTTCTCTCGCTTTTTCTCTGTTAGCTTTTTGGAGTCGTCAAGCCCCTCTATATGAAGTCCGATCGGCAATATGACAGCTGCAGCAACAACAGGACCGCAAAGTGGTCCTCTACCTGCCTCGTCAACGCCGCAAACCTTCATATATCCGCGAGCATTCATTTCAGCTTCAATGCTATAATCAAGCATCACGCGTTCCATCCTTATCAAAATAGTTTTTGTCAAGAGAGATACGACCAATCTTTCCTTGTCTATATTCATCAATAAGCATATTTGAAACCCTCTCGGAGTCTACCTCGCCTCCTGAAATAAGACAACCTCTCTTACGACCTATAAGAAGTAAAAGATCATAATCGGAAAGCTCATCATATTTATCAATTGAGTCAAGCTTATATCTTGCAGAAATCTCGGCAGGATACGAGTGACGAAGTCTTGAAACAAGTGCGGTCGCTATAGTCTCAATATCAAGAATATCGTCTTTAATAGCACCTGTTATAGCAAGATTTTCGCCGATAAATCTATCCTCAAATTTAGGCCAAAGAATACCCGGCATATCAAGCAAAAGAATACCTATGTTGGTTGATACCCACTGCTTATCAAGAGTAACTCCGGGGCGGTTTTCAACTTTTGCCTTTTTATTGCCGCAGATCTTATTTATTAGCGAGGATTTTCCGACATTAGGAATACCAAGTACCATCGCCTTAACACTCCTACCGCTCATACCTTTGCTGTCATATTTCTCAAGCTTATGCGAAAGAAGTCTTTTTATAGCTTCAGGAAGCTTCTCTATACCTTTTCCGGTAATACAGTCTGTCTCAATGCATATGGTGTTTTCGTTAGTATATCTTTCTGCCCATTGCTTTGTGACATTGGGGTCAGCAAGAGAGGCTTTGTTGAGAAGTATTATTATAGGCTTATTGGCGCAAAGCTTATTTATTACTGGATTTCTTGAGCTATGGGGGATACGGGCATCAAGTATCTCGATTATTACATCAACATTTTTAAGATTTTCGGAAATAAGGCGCTTTGTCTTCGCCATATGTCCCGGAAACCACTGTATTTCTTGTGAGGGCATTAATTTTCTCCTAAAATATTATTCAACTGTACCGAATCTATCGATTGGTAAGATCCTTACAATTACCTTTCCAAGCACTCGTCTCTCATCAACAAGTCCAATGGAAGACAAACGACTATCCGCGGAACGGTTTCTATTGTCACCCATAACAAAGAGGTATCCCTCCGGAACATAGAGAGGATATTGCTGATCGGAGTGAACATAATAGTATTCATCAAGATGAATATAAGGCTCGTCTATAACCCTTGACACGCCGTTTTTGTCTGTAACAGTTACTTTCCATGTAGCAAAATCAATGTTGATCGTCTCTCCGCCAACAGCTATTACGCGTTTTACGATGGGTTCATTGTAGAATTCACCTGTCTGGTGAAAAACAACTATGTCACCTTGCTTAGGCTCATAAAACACATTGGAAATAAGAAGCCTCTCCTTATTATGCAAAGTGCCGTACATTGAATCCCCCGAAACCGCACAAACACGGAACAAAAAGGAGAAAAGCAGTACAACAATTACTATAGCGAAAACAAAGGTCTCAACATATTCAAGAATAGCAAGAGATGCCCTGTTTTTTTTTGCAATTTCTTGTGTCGTATTTGTATTTTCAGACATACCGAATACCTCCTCGGTAATTTTATTTTTCAATAAGAATATCCATCAATGTATATCCGTCGGGAATATAATAATTTTTTGCAGTACAGCTGTCCTCATCAAATCTCTCAACACCTGATGCATCTTCCCTTGAAGAGTAGATCATAAAGGGAACAGGATCTATTGTGTGAGTACGCAATCTTATAGGAGTAGGATGATCAGGAAGAATCATTATCTTAAAGTCTTCGCCCGATGCTACAAGATACTCATATACGGGAAGAAGTATCTTTTTATCAATAAGCTCTATTGATAGCACCTTGTTTTCAAGCTCAGCGCGATGACCGCATTCATCGGGAGCCTCAACATGTACATAGACAAGTTCAGCACCATTCTTGAATGCCTCAATCGCAGCATTTGCCTTGCCTTCATAATTAGTGTGTACATTTCCTGTAGCACCTTCAACATCGATTGACTTCATCTCGGCGCAAAGACCTATGCCCTTGATAAGATCAACTGCAGAAATGACTGCTGCCTCAAGTCCCCATTTTTCTTTAAAAGAGGGAAGCTGCGGCTTTTTTCCAGGGCTCCAGAGCCAAGCAGAATTGGCAGGCTTAAGACCTCTTGCCTTTCTGTCAAGATTAACGGGATGATCCTTGAGTATTTCATAGCTGTCCTTCATAAGTTTGAGGAATTTCTCACCACCGTCCTCGACTCTCGGCAGAAAATCTCCTATACGCTTTCCAAGAATATCATGTGGACGCATAAAATTATATTTATCGTCAGAATTTTTCCAAATAAGACAATGACGGTAGCTTACGCCTGTATAGAATTTTCTATATTCATCACCAAGCTTTTCCTCAAGTGTTTTAATAAGCTTATCTGCCTCGGGAGTACTTATCTCATCTGCACTATGGTCAAGGATTATTCTGTCTTCATATATTTCTTCATCTTCAGTAAGTGTTACAACATTACATCTGTATGCTGTTTCGTCAGGCATCATAGTTATGCCCATACTTACAGCTTCAAGCGGTGAACGACCCTTTGAATATATTTTGGGGTCAAAAGAAAGTATAGCCATGTTTGCGGTATCACTTTCAGGCACCATTCCGTAGGGAACATTTGATACTGTGCCAACAAGTGCTCTTGCCGCAAGCGAATTCATAGTAGGTTTGTCTGCCTTTGCCATGGGCGAAAGGCCGCCTAATTCTTCAATGTGTTCATCAGCCATTCCATCAGGAATTAAAACTAAATACTTCATAAAAACAATTCACCTTCATAAAAAAAAATATCCATATTATTATATCATAAATACTTTCAAATTTCAATGAGAAATATCAATAAAATATCAAAAAACTTTGATATTTATAGTAAAATGGCGGTTGAATTTCCTTTAAAAATATGTTATCATATATGTAATGATAAATTTTGGGGGAATCAAAAGTGAAAATGAAAGATGATATCACCAAAAAAAATGAAAATACTCCCAGAAGCAGAGAGGGAATTAAAATAAAAATAATTGTAGCGATGATTATTGCTATATGCGTTATTTTATTCCTTTTTGTCGCTGTTGCTGTGCTCGATCTGATACTTGTTAATCTTCAAAATGATGAACCTACATACGATTTTAATTTCTACGAAGCGGATTACAACGAGAATATCTTTGAAGATGAAGAGTATCTTGAACTTATTAAATATGGATATCTTTCATACAACAACGGAGAGGGAGTTACAGTAAGTATTACCGAAAAAAGCTCCCACGAATACGGTGATGCAGTGGCGTTTTTAGTAGATCTTGTAAATCTTATGATAAACGGTGATACAGAGGGATATAATGCCTGCTTCAGTGAATTATATTACCAAAAGGAATCTCCAAAAGAAAGATTTACCATGCAAAAAATATATGATGTTACTATTACAAAGATTTCAGAAGAAAATCTTAATAACAACGGCATATCATATACACAATGCGTCTTTGCTTTAAGCTATAAAATACACGAAAACAACGGAACATTGCGAGATGATTTTCTGACAGGCTCAAAAACACAGTATGTATACATGAATAACGAAAGTGGTAATTTTAAAATTGACGGTATAACAACTCTTCGGTATAAATAAAACGGAGACGCACTGCGTCCCCGTCAAAATATTTCAGTTATTGAATATTATCAACTATCTTGTGCGCCCATGCAAGGAAGTCGGTCTTCTCATCATCGGAAATTTTACCGCCAAGGAAGGGAAGTCCACCTATCTTGATGTAGTATATATCGGAACTTACATTTGCGCCCGCGATAGAGAGTGCCTCAAGAAGCTTTGTTGCTATCTTCTCATCACCATCAACCAAAAGGGCTATATTCTGGGCCTTCTTCTTGTTGAGCTCGGAGCAGAAGCGTCTCAATACATCGTCAGGCTCGCCTTTGCCGGATACAGCAAGAATGACAAGTCTCTCATTCTCACAGGAGTAAGCAGGGGGAATTACATCAATTGCATTATAATTCTGCCCAAGGTCAAACTCGTTTTTGATAAGCTCTGCCATAGCCTTCATCTTTGCCTTTTTCGAATAGTAAAGAAATCTCATTTTAAGTGCCATAATTTTCTACCTCCTTTTTCTTTCATCACCATTATACCACACTGTAGAGCATAATGGAATGCTTTTACAGAAAATTATCTTTTTCATATAAAAAAAAGGTGAAGAGGACGAAACAGACTACTTTTGGCAAAAACACCGACACAATTATACAAAATGCAAATTTTGTATAATTTAGGGAAGCGAAATATAGCTAAAAACATCACTTTTTCGGAGTTATACTATGTTAGAGCTTGATTTACCCATTGTAATACCGTCTTATATTTGCACATCAAAGCATTTCAACGGATTCATAAATGATCTGCACTCTATAGGCGTGAACAAAGTTATTGTTATTCACGATTTCAATATTTCTGTACAAAGCTTGTCAGCTCATCGTAATGAAATTAAAAATCTTCGGCGCACTCTTGGACCTATCTTCAAGCAGGCTTCTGTTAAATTCACAGTCCTTCCAAATGTGCTTCTTGAACCTATAGTTTATTCAATTGCTGATTTGTCCAGTTTCATTTGCGATCAATCTGAATATTGCTTTGTAACCATACCTTTATCAACGGATCCTCAAATTGCTATAAAAAATATTTTTAGCATAAAGAATCTTGGAATACACCCCATAATATCATCATTTGAGGATATTACTGCATTTTTTCCAAAAGCGTTTTGTCAGGCTCTACTTACAACAGAAAAAATTTCATTTATTTTTGACACTTCATCGCTTTACTCTTCTAAAGTGAAATCGTATATATCAACTGCAACAAATGCTGAAAATAACATCTTTTTTTCGGTATCACATTTCACATCGTCTGTTATTAATCGTGAGCTTAAATTAATTACAGATGAACTGTCCAAGGCTCAAAAAATGACGCTTGGATATCTTTCTTATAGTACTTATAATCGCTTGTACTGAACTATGTTTATCTCATTTTATACTTGTTTTTAGTAGCCTCCCCGCCTCGGAGATGTCTCTCTTTTTTATTGATTTCAAGCACTGCCTTGACCTCGTCATAGAGACTGTGATTTACTTTTTTTAGTGTTTCGGTTATATCCTTATGTACAGTGCTTTTGCTAATACCGAATTTTTTGGCAACAGCTCTTACTGTAGCCTTGTTTTCAACAAGATATAAGGCGAGTGTTATGCACCTTTCCTTTTCTGACGAAATATACATCATAATGAGCTATTCTCCGTTAAGTTTACTTAACACAGTATATGTTAAATGTCAAATAAAAAATAACAAAAATAGGTAAAATATGGAAAATACAATTATACAAAATCAATACAAAATAATTATAGAGGGATTGACAGCAATATCTGCTCTAATTTCTGCCATAGAAAGTGGCAAGAATACTAGAAAAATACATAAAATACTCTTTGATAAATCAAAAACCAGAACAAAAAACCGTGAATTCTCCTTCTTGCGTGCTAAATCAAGCGTTCTTGGATACGAATTATCCCTTTCAACACGAGAAGAGATTGAATCACTTACAAGTGGAAGTACACACGGCGGAATAATTGCTATATGCAGTGAAAGAGAGCTCCCTACCCTTTCCCCAGAGCTTATCAAAAAAGACGGTATTTATTACATTTTTGAAGGTATTGAGGATCCTTATAATTTTGGATATGTAATAAGATCAGTGTATGCTGCAGGTGCTGACGGAATTATTTTAAGCCCACGAAACTGGCTTTCAGCTGCATCTGTTGTAGCAAGATCATCCGCAGGAACATCTGAGGTCATTGATATGCTTGTCGCAGAGCCATCAGATGCTGCAGATATTTTCAAATCGCTTGGATACACTGTCGTTGGTGCAGGAATAAGGGATTCAGAAACTATTTATGAATCTGAACTTAAAAAGCCTTTGCTTATTATTGTTGGCGGTGAAAAAAGAGGCATCTCAAGGTCACTTCTTGACAAATGCGATAAGGTAGTAAGGATAGACTATGGACGCACCTTCAAGGGCTCGCTTCCCTCTGTGGCCGCTGCCTCAATAATTGCTTTTGAGGTATTAAGAAAAACAAAAGAAAATTAACAATATTGTAATTATATCTGCTATATAGTATGGTATAATTATCATATTCGGACGAAGGAGTAAATAAAATGTCAAAAAAGATTGCAGTTATAGGTGTTGGAAATATGGCAAAAGCCATTATAGGTGGAATAAAAAATTCTTCACTTGATGTATCAGAATTTTTTCTTTATGATATTTATCCTTCGCAATATGAATCTCTTGTTGGCGATTACTTTACTCCTGCTTCATCTATTGCAGATGCAGTCAAGAATGCAGACTGCGTACTTTTGTCGGTAAAACCGCAGAATTTTCCGGAGGTACTTGCCCAAATCAGTGAAGTTCCCTCTTCAAAAGATAAACTTTATATTACTATAGCTGCAGGAATTACGGTTGATTCGGTATCTGAGGCACTTGGCACAAAGCAGGTTATAAGAGTTCTTCCCAATCTTCCTATGATCATTTCAATGGGCGTTTCGGTAATATGCTATAACAAAAACATATTGCAGGAGGATTTCGATTTTATTGTTGATATCTTTAAATCCTCGGGCGGCGTTATCAAGATAGATGAGTGTGATATGAATAAAATAATTTCTGTCACATCATCATCCCCTGCTTATGTCTTTAAATTTATTCAGGCAATATATGATGGCGCTGTGGCACAGGGGCTCCCTGAAGAAGGTCTTACTGAAGCTATATGCGATATGATGATCGGCTCTGCAATGCTTATTAAAAACGGTTCTCACAAACCCGATGAAATGGCACAGGCTGTTGCATCAAAGGGCGGAACTACAGAGAGAGCTCTTTCTGTTCTTGCTCAAAATAATTTTAATCAAATAATAATTGATGCAATGCTTGCTTGTACAAAACGCGCAGATGAGCTTGGCGAAAGAAAATAAGTCGGTATAACTGTTAATTTTGTCTCATATTATTTATTAAATTAAATTTTATGAGGCAGGAAAAATGAAAAAACAAAAAGAATTCTCTAAATATCAATTTGCGTATTCATCAGTATCTCGATGCGACAAGCATCGAATATTTATTCGTCACGCAGTAACGCTTATTTTATCACTCATATTTGGTGTTTTATTTGGAGGAATACTTGTAAGTGGCATTTTTGTTGCAAAAAACCACTTGCGCGCACTTGAATATGTCAATACACTTGCAGTAGATTATAAAAATGCAGCGGAATTTCTTTTATCAGTAATCAAGGATTTATATTTAGAAATAACAACCATTCTCTTTATTCTTTTCGCTACATTTACCGTGTCAAGAGTTTTTATTACAGATCTATTACTTTTTGCATATAGTTTCATAAATGCATTTATCTCCTTGTTTATGTTAAGAAGTTCTTTGAATGAATTTCTTTTGCCAAGGCTTTCCGGCAGATATGCACTTGCATATGCAATTTCAAGGTTAATCATTCATATAATGTTATTTTGTTTTATATGTCGCATCTCTCTTGTCCAGAGTGAGCTTAAATATGTTGGAGATGACGGCAATATAAAAATAAACAAAAAAAAGGTGTTTTTGCTTGTTGCCTATTCCCTTTCAGAGCTTGGCGCTATAATATTAGTTGGTATAATTTACCGTTTGATAATTTTTTTATAAAGTAAGGAAATATAAAATTGAAAGACTACAAAGAAACAGAAACAAAAAAGAAATTCCGCCTTTTTGATATGAATAGAGACGGAAAGGGCGTTTATGAGGTTGAAGACAGAAAACCGACATTAGGTTTCTTCTTTAAGCTTCTTTGGAGAAAATTATCTGCTATCCTCCAACTAAATATTCTCATGCTGATCCATGTTATACCGATTTTGCTGTTAGCTCTGGCATATTTTTCGGGAGATAAAACGCCTACCATAACCGGTATATCTTATCCAGCACTCTATGGCATTAACAGCATAGTAGCAACGGGAAGCACACCATTGCTTGATATATCAAGTATAAATATGGGAATTCCTGTTTTTTCTCCAACATTTATTTGGATAGTAATGGCTTTTGCTGTTATTTGGGTTGCTACATTTGGATGGCAATGTGTTGGCTCTGCATATGTTCTTCGCGGACTTTTCAGAGGAGATCCCGTATTTGTATTTTCAGACTTTTTTTACGGAATAAAGAAAAATTTCAAGCAAGGATTTGTAATGGGGCTTATTGATGCTTTAATAATTACTGTTCTTGCAGTTGACTTTATTTTCTTCCGTAACAATGGAATGGGTATTATGTATTTTGTAATATTTGCGTTGATAATTATTTACTTGGTTATGCGCTTCTACATATACCTGCTTCTTATAACCTTTGAACTGAAGACTTTCAAAATTTTGAAGAATGCACTTATATTTACAGTACTTGGAATTAAGCGAAATTTGATTGCATTTTTAGGAATTATTCTCCTATTACTCCTAAATGTTTTCCTTATCGTATGGCTTATCCCTATAGGTATTGCTCTTCCTCTTATTCTTCCCCTTGTATATCTTTTTGGTACACTTGGGTTTATAACAACTTATGCAGCATACCCTGTAATTGATAAATATATGATCGCTCCTTATGTGGGAGAAAATAAGGAAATAAATGAAGTAGATAACTAAAAAAATACCCCGCAGGTAAATTACCTGCGGGGTATTTTTTTAATTATGCTCTTGTTGAAAGAACATCTGTTTCGTATTTTTTAATCTCGTCAAACCATTCGGTGCCTGAAGGAACTCCACAAACGCGGCAGTATTCCTCCCAAACATCGCCCCAAGGAAGCTCCTGAAGCTGCTCCTGAAGAACAAAGAGCTCTGTGAAGTTTTCAGCATCCTGGAGAGCCTTAAGCTTAGCATGAGGCGCAAGCATTGCAATAAGCATTGCCTTTCTGAAATTGCGAAGACCAAGAGTCCAAGCGGCTACTCTGTTGATGCTTGCATCAAAATAGTCAAGAGCTATAAAGATGTCGTCAAGTCTTCCGCTTGCAACGATCTCTTTGGCAATCTCCTTAGTCTCATCGTCAAGACGAATTACATGATCACTATCCCATCTTACTGCTCGGGTTACATGAAGTGCAAGCTTCTTTGAGTAAAGAAGAAGTGCTGCGATTTTATCAGAAACGACCTCAGTGGGATGGTAGTGGCCGTTATCCATAAGCGGAACTATGCCACGGCTGAGAGTGTATCCCATACAGAATTCAGAAGATCCAACGGTTGTAGACTCAAATCCAATACCGAACACCTTGGACTCAAGGGTTACGAATACCTTGGACTTGTCATAGGGTATAGAAAGGATCTCATCAAGAGACTTGAGATAACGCGCTCTCGGACCAAGTCTATCTGCAGGAATATCCTTAAAACCGTCGGGAATCCATATGTTCATTACGCAGGGCTTACCTGTCTCATTTGCAAAATACTCTGCAATTCTTACGCATGCCTGTCCGTGTCTTACCCAGAATGCGCGTATCTCCTCGTTTGCCGAAGAAAGTGTGAGCGAGGAAGCCTTGGGGTGCGAGAAGAATGTGGGGTTAAAATCAAGGCCCATGCCCTTTGCTTTTGCAAACTCTACCCATTTAGAAAAGTGTTTGGGAAGAAGTGCATCTCTGTCTGCCCACTCGCCATCCTCAAAGATTGCGTAACAAGCATGAACATTTATTTTCTTTGCGCCGCCATCAAGCTTCATAACCATTTCCATATCGGCAAAAAGCTCATCAGGAGTGCGTGCACGACCGGGATAGTTACCCGTTGTCTGAATACCGCCGCTGAGCTCAGAATCGCTATCAAAGCCTCTTACATCGTCGCCCTGCCAGCAATGCATGGATACTGGAATATTCTTAAGCTTGTTGATTACCTCATCGGTGTCAATACCGTAGGCAGCGTATTTTTCCTTTGCAAGTGAATATGCTGTGTTCATCTTAATACCTCTCTATTATTTTATTATTTTAATTTCAAAAGAATTTCTTATTGCCTCTCTTGCCTCTTCAACCGATGCAAACTCACCGTTTGCAATCATAAGACAAAGAAGATTTCCAAGAGAAGTTGCCTCAACGGGACCCGCGTATACCGTCATATTACAGTGTTTAGCAGTAAGCTCGTTAAGGAAGTTGTCCTGGCAACCGCCACCGAAAATATTTATGGTTTCATATCTGACACCCGACATTTCGGAGAGCTCTCTTATGGTATCAGCATAGCTTATAGCAAGACTGTGATATACGCAGCAAAGAAGCTCGTCAATAGGTAGCTCGGGAGCATTGCAATAATCGCGAATAGCACCTATCATCGTTTTGGGGGCGAGGAAGGCTTTATCATTAACATCAATTCTGTAGCTTGTATCACCAACTGCTCTTGCCATATCGCAAAGCTCTCCAAAGGAGTACTTATCGAGCTCCTTCTTAATGGATTGAATTATCCAAAGTCCCATAATATTCTTAAGAACTCTGTATGTATGGTTATATCCACCCTCGTTAGTTACATTGTTTTTCTCTGCAATCTCTGTTGCATAAGGAATCTTTGATTCAATGCCCATAAGTGACCATGTTCCGGAGCTGAGGTAAATTGACTTATCTGTGACAGCAGGAGACGCAAGATAAGCAGAAGCAGTGTCATGAGACGGAGCATGAAGAACAGTAAGATTGTAACCTACCTTCTCAGCAATTGCATCAGAAAGTTTTCCTACAACCTCGCCGGGCTGTGCAAGCTTGTGGAAGAGGCGTGTGGGATAGCCAAGCTTCTCAATAAGCTCTATATCCCATTCTCCTGTCTTGATATCAACAAGCTGTGTTGTTGAAGCATTGGTATATTCTTGCGATTTAACACCCGTGAGACAGTAATTAAGAAGATCCGGTATCATAAGCAGGTCATCAGCAGTCTCAAGTTGCTCGGGAGACTCTGTCTTAACTGCCATAAGCTGATAAATGGTATTAAATATCTGCTTCTGTATTCCTGTTCTTGCGTAGACCTCGGAGGCAGATACTATCTTATATACCTCGTTGTCCATTTCGTCTGTTCTTGAATCACGGTATGCAACTGTATCACCTATAATAGCTCCGTTCTTATCAAGAAGCGCAAAGTCAACTCCCCATGTATCTATACCAAGAAATTCAGGCTGTTTGCCTATTTCCTTACACTTTGCGATACCCGCAATTACATGAGAAAGAAGTCCGTCAAAATCCCAACATTTTTTGCCATTCTTTTCGGATGCACCGTTCGGAAAACGATAAACCTCCTCAAGAACTATTTTCCCGTTTTCAATGTGACCAAGTATGTGACGACCGCTTGATGCACCTATGTCAACAGCGAGATAATATGTAGACATAAAAACCTCCTATATATAATAAATATACTTTTCTATAGTAAATTTTACCATATAATGAAGACATGTAAAAGGACTAACTTTAGCAATATTTGTGTCTTTTTTTGCACTAGAAGTATTGATTTTTTATTATTTAGTGATATAATTAGCATATATCAATCATATGGAGGATAAGATGAACAAGGAAATACTTGCTAAACTCTCCGAAATAACCGAGGAGGAGCGCGGACTCTTAAGTACGGAAAAGAAAATAAAAACCAATATTTATTGGGGTGCAGGAAATTCCCAGGTTGAGATGTGTCGTGTTGCATTAAGCTCGGAGGGAGCTTCAAATTCTCCTGTTCTTGTAAGAACACATACCCGGTTTTCTGACTTCCCTGTCCATTCGCATGACTACATTGAGATGATGTATGTCTGTAGCGGGAATATTACACACATTATAGGCGAAAAAGAAATAAAGACCGAAAGTGGTGACATAATTCTTCTTGGACGAAACACCCGTCATTCTCCAAAGCGTGCCGAGAGCTCTGACATTGGAATAAATATTATTATTTCTGCAGATTTCTTTGAAGCACTTATAAATAAAATGAGGCTTGAAAATCTGATATCAGATCACCCGATTGACAACCTTCTGCAAAACGACGACTCTCAATATTATCTCTTTCATACAAAAGAGCTTTCTCATATAGAAAACCTTCTTGAAAATATTATCTCGTCAATTATTAACGAAAAAAGGATAATGCCATATATACTTGAGCGTGAGATGGAACTTCTTCTTTGTTATCTTTGCTTTATTCCCGAAGAGCTTACAGAACACTCAACTGTTATGATTTATTCAAACGAGATAAAAAGGATTGTTACAAATTATATTCAGACTACATATAAAAACGCCAATCTTGGTGACCTCGCTGTTCTTGTAGGCTTTACTCCAACCTATATGAGCCGCTGGATACGGAAGAATATGGACACTACATTTAAGGAGCTTTTACTTGAACAGCGCTTTGCTGTAGCATCTGATCTGCTTATAAGAACCAACATGTCGGTCAGCGACATACTCAACAGCGTAGGATATGAAAACAGCAGTTATTTTCATAAACAATTCATTGCCAGATTCGGTTTGACACCGAGAGAATTTAGAAAGCATCAAAACAACAAATAAAAAGAGTGCGCAGCAAAAGCTGCGCACTTCTTATTTTACGGAAAATTTATATATCGTCGTATAATCGTATGTTTCACCTGCAGAAAGATAAACATTATTGAAATTATCATGATTTACGCTATCAGGCATTTTTTGTGTTTCAAGACAAACAAGGGAGTATAAAGGCAAAACAGTTCCCTTCTTGAAGGGACAATCTTTAGGAGTAGCTTCATTAAAGCTATAGATTTGTACACAAGGCTGATTTGTAAAAAGCTCCATATAGCGGCCGCTTTTTTTATCGTAAAGAGAACCGCGAAGCACAGGGGCTTTTGTCTCTCCTCCTGAAAAGACAAAGCAATGGTCATATCCGTTTGCATATTTAATACATATGTCCTCTGACTCAATATCCTTACCTATTTCCTTGGGGACTCTAAAATCAAAAGGTGTACCTTCAACTGATCTTATCTCTCCTGTAGGAATAAGCTCTTCGTCAGTAGGTAAAAAGCAATCTGCATCAAGCATCATTATCTGTTCGCGTATGCTACGGCTATCGTATCCGGCGAGATTGAAGTAGGCATGGTTAGTCATATTTATAGGAGTTTTTTTATCGGTAGTCGCTTTGTAATCAATGTACAATGAATTATCTGCCTTAAGTGTGTATGTGACCTTGATTTTTAGTGTGCCTGGATAACCCTCCTCACCGTCAGGAGATGTATAGCTTAACACAAGAGAGGGCTCATCTCCGTCTATTTCTTGGGCATTCCATATTTTTTTATCAAACCCATTTTTTCCACCATGAAGATGGTTCCTACCGTCATTAGTGTAAAGAGTATATTTTTTTTCATCAAGAGAAAACTCTCCTTTTGCTATCCTGTTTGCATAACGACCGACGATTGCACCCTGATAGCTCTTACCACGAATGTACTCTTCAAGGGTATCATAACCTGCAATTACATCTGCAAATTTACCCTCTCGGTCAACAACAGAGATAGAAACCAAGGTTGCCCCATAGTTCATTATTTTTATCTCACTATCAAGCGTATTTTTTAAGGAAAAAATATATACATCTTGTCCGTCAGGACATTTGCCAAACAATTCTTTTTTTATGCTCATATTCAGTCTTCTCCATATCCGTCGGGATTTTTGCTTTGCCAATTATAAGAGTCACGGCACATTTCGTCAATGCCGTATTCAGCACGCCATCCAAGTACCTCAAATGCTTTACCGGGATCTGCGTAGCACTCGTCAATATCGCCTGCACGCCGGTCTGTGAACTTATAATTTATCTTTATTCCACTCGCTTTTTCATATGCAGCAACAATGTCAAGAACAGAGTATCCGTTGCCTGTTCCAATATTAAAATATTCAACGCTAGATACTTTTTCAGCCCTGTTAAGCGCACATACATGTGCTCTTGCAAGATCTACAACATGAATATAGTCGCGCACTCCTGTTCCGTCATGAGTCTTATAATCATTTCCAAATACGGATAGGCATTCTCTCTTACCTGATGCTACCTGCATAATATAAGGTAAAAGATTGTTTGGTATTCCCTTGGGATCCTCGCCTATCAAGCCACTTGAATGTGCACCGATAGGATTGAAATAACGAAGAATTGAAATACTCCACTCATTATCAGATTTCCAAATGTCAGAAAGTATTCTTTCAATTACGAGTTTAGTCTCTCCATAAGGATTTTCGGTTGAAAGGGGGAAATCCTCACGAACAGGTACCGATGCAGGTCTACCATAAACAGTTGCTGATGAACTAAAAACAATTCTCTTGGCACCATATTTCTGCATCAGCGCACAGAGATTGAGCGTGCCTGTAATGTTATTATGATAATACCAAAGTGGCTTCTGGCATGATTCTCCTACAGCCTTAAGACCAGCAAAATGGATACAGCTGTCTATCTTGTTTTCCTTGAAAACAGTCTCAAGAGCATCATAATCAAGAAGATCTATCTTATAGAACTTGAAGTCCTTACCTGTAATATCCCTTACTCTGTCAAGCGCTGTTTCCTTGCTATTTGAAAGATTGTCAACACAAATGATCTCTCTGCCAGAATTAAGGAACTCAACCATCGCATGCGTTCCGATATAGCCTGCTCCGCCCGTAATTAAAATTGCCATATTTTTTTTCCTTTCCTTTTAGTTAAGCATTGACGGATAAACGCCGTTTGAAACAAGCTTGCTTATTCCGTCCTTAACATATTCTTTGTCTTCCTTATAGGTTACTCCGTACCAAAGATCGTCTGTTCTGTACACAAAAACATCACATATTTTTGTTGATATCATTTCTTCTACCGCAAAGGGCAGATAATATTCTGAATCGATCTCATTTCCGTGCTTTTCAAGAAATTTTTTAAATCCATTATAAACATGGTCAAAAACATCTGGAGTAAAGCCCCAACAATTCATTGAAACAGTTGTTTTAGGAGATATAACATATTCGCTTCCATCAAGTTCATAAAAAATAACTCCGTCTTTTATTGATATCTTCTTTCTCTCAACTATCCCTGTAAGCTTATTATCTCTTGATAAGGTGCAGACCCCCCTTGAAACACTTCCATTTTCGGTCAGTGTGTTTTCAACCTCATAGCCGATCATACAGTAGCGTGGTTTTCTTGTTCGCTTACCTGACGAAAAATGCTCAGCAAGTCTCAAAAATGCTGTTCTGCCATAAAAATCATCTGAATTTATAACTGCAAATGGCTCTTTCACAAGATGTCTTGCAGCCAGCATTGCGTGTGATGTTCCCCATGGTTTCACTCTTCCTTGCGGCACTGTGAATCCTTCAGGAAGATCATCAAGTGATTGGAAGACATATTCAACATTTATCTTATTCTCAAACCTTTTTCCAATGGTGTCCTTGAATGTGTCATAATTCTCTTTTTTTATTACAAAAACTACTTTGTCGAATCCTGCTCCGATGGCATCATAGACAGAAAAATCAATGATAAATTCACCGTTTTTTCCTACAGGATCTATTTGCTTAAGTCCGCCGTAACGGGAGCCCATTCCTGCTGCTAAAATAACAAGAGTCATATTCGTCTCCTAACAATAAAATACATATAAATTATATCACAGTAGCTTATTATTTGAGTAAGCTTTGATTCTTTGTTTACATTTTGTTTACATCTTTTTTATACACCCTATTGACTGTCTTTTTAAAATATGTTATAATGTCTCAAATGAGACACTCACGGAGGTCGTATGAATATCTATGATATAATTCCAAGTATATCTCAAAACGGTATTTTTAAAGGCGCAGACAAGGAAATTGTTTGTAAATATCTTTCAGACAAAAGTTTATCAATATGTAAGTACACCTCAAAAGAAACTATCATTTCTCCTGATACAAAGGATGTAAAAATAGGTATAATTTTAAATGGAACAGTGGAGATCACCTCGCTTGAGTCTTCAAGCAAGGTCCTTTTAAAAACGGCAGGACGGGGTGCTATGTTTGGTGTAGCAAATCTATATGCAAGGGATTCACTATTTCCCACTTGTATAACTGCAAGATGTGACACAGAGGTGCTTTTAATTGCTCCTGATGCCTTTAGAAATATGCTTGAATCCTCTCCCATTTTAATGAAAAATTTTCTTGAATTTCTTACTAAAAAGATAGTTTATCTTAATAAAAAGATAGTTTCCTATACTGCTGGAAATGCAGAGCAAAAGGTTGCTTATTTTCTTTGCGAAAATGCGGTTGAGGGTGTTGTTGAGACCGACATGAGTTTTTGTGATATAGCTATAATGCTAAATATGGGGCGCGCCTCATTGTACCGTTCCTTTGATTCCCTTGAAAAAGAGAAAATAATTGAGAGAAACGGACGAATAATAAAAATTCTAGATAAAACAAAATTAAAAAATATATATTCAATTTAAAAGGAGACACACAAAATGAAAACAACTACAAAGCTTTTATCCCTTATTATGGCGGTTATACTTGCGCTTACAATGGTGGCGTGTACAAATAATGCCGATACTTCCCTTGAAATAAAGATAAATATGCTTAACGGAACAACCGCACTTGGTATGGCCCAAATGATAACCGATGCCAAAAACGATGCAGATGATATGAATTACAACATTGAGCTATTTCCTTCGGCAGACGGCATCACAGGTCCTATTGTTTCGGGTGAATGTCATATTGCCGCCCTTCCCACCAATGTTGCCGCAAGACTTTACAAGGCGAGTGGAGGAAAAATACAGCTTCTCGCTGTAAACACACTTGGTGTTTTATATCTCTTGCAGAATGGCGTGAGCATCAACGATTTCAATGACCTCAAGGGCAAAACAATATATCTCCCTGGAGGCGGTTCAAATCCTGAATATATAACAGCAGCACTTCTTGAAGCAAACGGGCTTACAGTAGGTGAGGATGTTTACCTTGACACAACCTCTTATCCCTCTCCCGATGCGCTTCAAACCGCTCTTGTAAGTAATATTGAAGGTGTCGAACTGGCGGTTCTCCCCGAGCCTAAGGTTACCGTTACAAGAATAAATAATTCTTCTGTTGAGGTTGCAATGAACTTTACAGAGAAATGGGAAGCAGTGTACGGCAAAAACACACTTGTTCAGGGATGTCTTGTAGTAAATACTGAATTTGCCAAAGCTCACCCTGCAGAAATTGAGAAATTCCTTGAGGATTACAAAGCCTCTGTGGAATTTATCGCAGCAGGAAGTGATGAGGCTATCGCAAACATTGTTTCTGCAGGTATTCTTCCCAAGGAAGCTATTGCCAAGAAAGCCCTTCCAAACTGCAATATCTGCTTTATTAATGGCGAAGATATGAAAACAGCCATATCTGTATTTTACGAAAAGCTCTACGAGGCTGATAACTCGTCTATCGTTGCCATTCCCGACGATGGATTCTATTACTCTAAATGAATTTTAAACCACAAAAAATACTTCAAGCTCTCTTTTCAATTCTCTTTTGGGTGGCAATATGGGCAATAATTGCCTATAAAATAGGTATTACCTTTTTATTGCCATCGCCAAAGGAGACACTTGACGCACTTATTGAGCTTATTTCCACAAGTGACTTTTGGAGCATCTCGTTACATTCAATAGTAAGAATATTTTACGGAATAGTAATTGCAATACTGTTCGGTATTTTACTTGCTGTTTTTACAACCCAGTTTTCCATTATTGATACCCTAATGGCTCCTGTAATGAGTGCGGTAAAAGCTACACCGATAGCTTCCTTTATAATTCTTGCTTTTTATTGGTTTGATAAAAGTCAACTTCCGGTATTCATAACAATACTTATAGTTTTACCTATCGTATTGACAAATATAGGTACAGGAATTCGCACCGTAAACAAAGAATTAACAGAGGTTTCGAATGTATACGGACTTGGATTACTAAAGCGCTTGACAAAGCTATATATACCTAGCATTATGCCCTATTTCCTTTCCGCTTGCCGTTCAGCACTTGGTATGGCATGGAAAGCGGGTATTGCGGCAGAGGTCATATGTTGTCCCAAATACGCAATAGGAACAGAGCTTCAAAATGCCAAAACATATATGAAGATGCCTGAAATGTTTGCATGGACAGTAACGGTCATCATTTTCAGTCTTATAATTGAAAAAATATTTATATATCTAATTACAAAGCTTTCGGCAAGACTTCATACTTCCTCAGAGGAGGTAAAGTTATGATATCCATTAATAATGTTTCTGTAGCTTATCAGAATAAGTCTGTTTTAGATGGTCTTTCTTTTATCTTTGAAGATGGAAGAAAATATGCTATTATGGGGGAGTCTGGCTGTGGAAAGACAACTCTACTCAACACCATAGCTGGTTTGATAAAACCTAATAAGGGCAATATTATTTCTGATAAACAAAAAATAGCTTATGTCTTTCAGGATCCCCGTCTCTTCCCTTGGCTCACTGTTATGCAGAATATAACGCTTGTCAGTTCTCTTCCACCAAAAGAGGCACAAGAAAAAGCGATGGATATTCTTCGTAATTTGGGACTTGAGGACTCTGCCGATAAATATCCGGAGGAGCTTTCGGGCGGAATGAAGCAACGAGTGTCAATTGCACGAGCTCTTGTATATGACTATGATATACTTTTACTCGACGAGCCATTCCGTGCTTTAGACGAAGACACCGCCCAAAAAACGGCAAAGTATATCTTCACAGACGCAAAGGAAAAGACTGTAATATTTGTTACTCATGACAAGAACGACATAAAATATGCTGACTGTCTGCTTCTCACCAACAGCTCGCCAATATCTAGATTTGATATGGTAAAAAGTGACACCCCAACTACTGAATAATAAATAAAGCCGTAAGGCAATACTCCCGATAAGAGCGAAAATAATCGCTTTATCGGGAGTATTTTATGTATTATAATAAGGTTGAAATTTGCGGTGTAAACACATCAAACCTCAAGGTATTGTCAGATGAAGAAAAGAAGGTGCTTCTTGAAAAAACAAAGGAAGGCGATACAAAAGCAAGACAGGAACTTATATACGGAAATTTAAGACTGGTATTAAGTATAATTCAACGCTTCAGCAATCGCAAGGAGAATATGGATGATCTTTTTCAGGTAGGATGCATAGGGCTTATTAAAGCGGTAGACAATTTCAAGACAGAATTTGATGTAAAATTCTCAACCTATGCAGTACCAATGATAATAGGAGAGATAAGACGCTATCTGAGGGATAATAACACCATTAGAATAAGTCGTTCTGTAAGGGACCTTGCATATCGCGCTTTGCAGGCGCGCGAGGAGCTTGTGGGAGAAAAAGAAAGTGATCCTACCGTTGAAGAAATAGCTAAAAGGCTTGGTGAGAGCAAAGAGGCTGTTGTACGCGCTATGGATGCTATAATTGAACCGATCTCACTTTATGAGCCTGTATACAGCGAGAATGGTGATTCTATATATGTCATGGATCAGTTGAGCGACAGTGATAGCTCCGACGAAATATGGCGTGAAAATATAGTTTTAAGGGAAGCAATGAGCAAGCTCACCGAAAGAGAGCGCACAATTATCAATATGAGATATTATAAAAATAAAACTCAAATGGAGATAGCTGAAGAGATAGGCATTTCTCAAGCGCAAGTATCAAGACTTGAAAAGGGTGCGCTTGAGCATATGAGAAAGCAGCTGTAAAATAAGCGCGGCACATAATTAGTGCCGCGCTTGTTTTTATTTACTTTTTATTTTTTCTTTTGAATATCTTGCTTCTGAAAAGAATTATATTCATTAAAGTAAAGAATGCAACAAATATTATAAGTGTCATAATTGGCTTTACAGGAGCAAGTGTAGCAAGGAACATCATTGGGAATCCAAAGATTATTGCGGGAAAATTCTGATAGACCATATTATCTGCCGCCGGAGTTTTGAAATCTTTATCAATCTCACGAAGAAGAATTGTTCCTGTGCTTGCTGTACCTGTAAGCATTCCATACATCATAAGGAACTGCTGCTGACTATACTTCGGGAATAGTGTCTTGGCAACAATAAGATTATAGATATAAGTGATGACAAGACCAACAATACCAAGAATGAGCATAATTCCCCAGTAATTCTCAAGTATATCAAGTCTTATTGCTGCAATTCCCGCGACAACCATTATATCAAAGAAGAAGTTACTTACTCTCGTAAGAAGGAAGTTGTTGGTATATTCCTTTTTAACAAACTTTATCTTCTTTAAAACATTGAATACAAGTTTAACAAGTGTAGCAGCAAGGACACCAAGCAAGAAGTTAAAGCCGTAGATTACCGATTTCATTCCTGGAAGAAGTGAACCAAGAAATGCCATAAGTCCATATGCAAGAATATAAGCAACGGCAACAAGTGCAAACTGAATTGTCATCTTATCTATGCTCTCCTGCATAGGTATCTCATTCTGCTCCTCAATATCAGTCATATTGAGTGTAGCCTCATTGTCATCGTATTTTCTGATTCTTGACTTTTTCTTAATAATGTTAAGGTGAATAACACCTCCTATACTTGCGCTGAGGAAGCCAAGAGCAGCTATTGTAAGGCCAAAGCTCTTTCCGCCGTCAAAACCGAAATCGGTTTCGTATATTGTTCCGTAATTCAGCGCCTGGCCTGTTCCCTGTCCATATCCGAAGGGCAGAAGAACACCTGCTGCGGGAAAGAAATCAGCTATAATAAGAGCAGCTATTAGCGTAATTCCAAAGCCTAAAATAGCTTGTAAAAGATATGTAGCTACTGTTGTAACTCCGGTGTTAAAAATCTCTGTAACCCTTTTTTTAGAAAGCTTATTTTTAGAGCTTTTTAGGGTGGATGCAATAAATCCAAGTGCTAAAGTATGATATGTAATTATCTCAAGATTCGCCATCCCGTTTCCACCAAATATCTGTGTGTTAAAAAATATCTCACCTGTTATTGCATTGAATATTGCTGAAACGATGAGAAGAATTCCGCCTCCGATTACCGATGTAGGAATAAGCGAGTTTTTGAGGAAAGGAACGGTTTTTCTCAATACATTACCTAAAAGCAGGCTTCCAAGAATAGCAGCGAAGATCATTATAAAGCCCCATACATTAGAGTCCCAAAAATTTGACATTATTTTCTCCTTTCATCATCTGATTTCTATGTCTGTGATATATATTTACATATTTGAGAGCATTAAAATGCTTATCGCCCTTGAGCTGATATACATGCTTGTTATGATATATATTGAGCTTGTTTCTGCCGAGAACAGAAAGAGCCATAGTCTCCTCAAAGAGAAATACTATTTCATCTTCGCTTCCCTCGTCAACAACTATCCTGTCTCCGTAAAGTGATATGATGCTCTCTTTTCGTAGAAGTTCTTTGTTTTTATAGACAATAACCTCTGAAAGTTGTGCTGTATCTCGATAGATTGGCTTATCAATATATTCGGTTGCATTGAGCTGATTTACAAAATCATTCTGGTATTCGTACCAATCATTTACAAACTTGAATGGGAAGCTTTGCTCTATACCTTCAAATTCCTTTGTGGGAAGATAGCGGGCTGCCAATCCGCATTTTTTACATTTAACAGTATCTCCATGACTTTCGAAGGTAGAAAGCCCGCATTCAGGGCAAACATAGAATACTCTTTCAAGGTATTCAGCATTTTTCTTTGAGTAGTAAAATCCGTCAACACACGCCTCATTTACATAAAGCTCTTTTTGAACCATCTCATATATCTCGTCATTTGACATTTCGGCATATTCTTCAGGCTCAACAACACGGGAGACATATCCACGCATCTTTCCCTTTCTGATTTTATCACACCATCTGGGCTGAACTCCGTAGCCGCCCTCAAGACGGTAAAAAGCGAGGGGCAGATTGAGCTTTTTAATAAGCATGGATATTGACGGGTTCATATATTCAGTCTTGCCGCTGTATGTTCTGTTTCCCTCGGGAGCAATAGCTATTGTTCCTCCCTCCTTGGCAACACGAATACAGTTAATAACCGCGTGAACATCTGTAGTCTGTTTTTTTATCGGGATAGGAGCTACAGCATATTTTATGAGAGAAGATACCCAGCCATTTGAGAATATATCCTCCGTCGCTACATAATATACGGGCCCATTGAATGCCATTCCAACAAAGAACTGATCAAAAACCGTCTGATGATTGAGAAGAATAAGGTAAGATCTTTTACCTTGATCCTTGAACTTCTCTATCTTTACGCCATATTTTATAACAGCAAAAGGCTTGAGGACCACATAAGCTAAATTTCTTATCACTCTGTGACGAAACCTAGTCCACTGCTTTTGCTTCTTCTTTTTGTTTTGCTCTTTCATGATTTTCCTCCGAAACACAAGGAAATTTTTCTAAATAAAATTATATCATAAAATTGTGGACAAATCAACAATTTTAGCAATTATTATGTTAAAGTCGATATTTTTTTCTTAATCTGCTTACATAATTTGGATCACTATATCCAAATATCTCTGCAGCTTCATAAAGCTTGAGATTTTCCCTTTTCATGATGTCTTTTATCTTTGAAAGTTTTGTGAAATTAACAAATTTCATAAACGATATTCCGTTAGCTTTTTTAAAGACGGCGCATAGATATTCGGGAGTTATTCCAAGCTTTTCGGCAACATCTCTCTGTGTTATCGACTCATACAGGTGTGAATATACATACTCCTTTGCCTTATCGGCATACACAGATGCTCTCATTCTCCCGGGGTGTGTACTTTGTTTTGAACACTCTGAAATAAGCTCAAGAAACATTCCCGATAAAGTCAATTCATCCTCGGGATACAGTGTATATAATTGAATAATTTTGTCTATAAGCTCATGGCAGTGTTGATATTCAGAAAATGTAAGAGTTTCGGGCAAAGCTAAAGTATCCTTATCGTTATTTTCTACTATGTCATATTCAAGGGTGAAGCAGACAGTATGATGCTCATGAAAACGCGGGGTAGAAATTCTTGTTTCCTTATCAAAAATATTACAAGAAATAGTGTATTTACTTTTAGATACCGCGTTAACTGTCATCTCACCTTTAGAGATATAACTTATCTCTATTCTATTGTTACGTACAGGTAGAGCTTTCTCGTATTTTTCGGCACCAAAGGAATGTGCGAAAAGTATTTTAGGTATTGTTTTAATCTTAATATATTTCATAGTTCCTCACCTCGTATTAATAAGAATATTTTATCAATATATCTTAATTTTGTCAAGATAATCTTAATATCGTGTATTGAAGTATTTGCTGAGTCGTTATATACTTAACTAGACAGTAATTTATTGTGGAGGTTCTATAATGAAGCTTTTTGATACACATACCCTTGAGATTGAAAAACCTATTAAAAGTCCCTTTCTCAACATAATAGACATCTACCAGGATGGAACAACACCTATGTACCGCGATACAGACGGCAAGCTTTGGGCTATGAGCGGTCACTCACACAAGGGACACATCGCAATGTTTTGCGGCACAAGTCTTGACGATATGAAATATATGTATCGCATAGAGACAAGCTTTTGCGTAGGTAACGCAGAGTATGCCTTCTCGGGCATAAAATATCCCGAAGGTGTTAAGGCGCGCGGAAGCATCTGGCCTTTTGGACTTTATATCTGCCCAGGAACGCACAGATTTTTTTGTTTGTTCCATAACGAGACTGGTTGGAACGGCAAGGGTACGGCATATGATTCCTTTGGATACTGCGAAACGCCTCATTTTGACTCGGATTTCCGTCACATAGGACTTATGCACTCGGACGATGAGGGAAAGAACTGGGTATTTGACCGTTGGGTGCTCACGGCAAATCATGTTTGCTTTACAGAAAAATTTATCCCCGACGGCATAAACGCTATCGGTCAGAAAGCGGGATCTATCGGTCTTGGTAGCGGAGACTTTTCATTCTTTGTCGAGCCTGACGGAGACTATATGTATCTTATTTATAACATCGCACAGGTCAATATGGACAAGGGCGTATGGGAGCATTGTGATACCTACATAGCGCGCACACGTAAGCGTACAGACGGTGTTATGGGTGATTTTGTAAAATACTATGACGGTGCCTTCTGCGAAGCAGGAAACCTCGGTCGCGAATCTATAATTATTCATAATACATGGCATACAAGAGTAGTTTATTCTGAAAAATATCATCTTTTCTTTGCAACCTCCTCCCCTCTCTCAACAGAGGATGAAAGGGCTTTCCCTGCTGATATTATGGAGCTTCGCACAAGTAATGATATGCTTAATTGGAGCGCTCCTATTACCATTGAATATGACGGAAAGCTTTTTGGAAATCACTATATGGCAATAGTTTCCGATGATGAGGGCGTACAGCCAAATATCGTGCTGGGAGATAACTTCTCGATACTTACTAACCACAACGGCACCGACGTTATGAGATATAAGGCAAAGATAATTGAAAAGTAAAAGAAAGCAGGAGATTTATTTCTCCTGCTTTTTTATGTCAAGCCGTATCGTGTCGACTATTATTGAAATGAGAGTGAATATCTCGCAAAGTATTCCGCCTATAGAGAAGACGAGTACGTCGTATACGAGCCACGCGGGTGAACGGATAAATCCAAGTCTGCGGATAGCTTTGGGATACAACGAAAAACTTATTACCTGATAAAGAAAATTTTACTGCGGTATCAACATGGGTGTTTCTATATTCTCCGCTATTTGCCACTAACTGCATCTTTATTTTGTGTAATTATAATACGGGGATACATACTTGTCAATATGCTGCAAAGATGCTAATAAATGTAAAAAAAATAGGCCCGGAAAATCCGGGCCTAGGAAGGTATTAAAGGTGTATATATTTATCTGAGACATTCGTAGAACTCGTAATTAACATAGCCGTGAACTCCTTCTAATGCTCCGGGTACAAGCTCTTGGATCATCAGACAATCGGGATGTGGCAATCCCACGCTATCATCAGCAAATATTCCATAATCTGCAGATGTTGCAAATCCTCTCGGACGGTAATTTCGCGGATCACCCTCAACCATACACAGCGTGTATCCTAATTTCTTTGCTTTGTCAAGGCCGTATTCGATGAGATCCTTGGAAATATGTTGACGCTGTAATTCTGTTTTTACGGATACAGGGCTAAGAAGCAGTAATTCATTTTCATATTTTCCTTCGATATGAAAGCGCGAAAATAAAACGTGGCCTATGATTTCTCTGTACTCATTGACCATGATCAGATCTAATTCGGGAATGTAATATTTTTTAGAACGAATTTCAGATAATAAATTTCGGACCAAGCGTCCGTTTTCTGCATTTTCCGAATCGGTAAACACCTTCTCAACAAAGTCAAGCGTACTATTTATTTCAGTGTTTGTTACCTTTTCTATAAATCTTTTCATTTTGTGTTCTCCATTAATTTGTGTCGTTATTTTGTTATGATTCTCTACAACTGAAAAAGGGCATAAAAATAACACACCCGAGTGTGTGTAGCACAAATATCAGGCTATAAAACGGTGCGACAACAAAGAGGTATGACTACCCCATTGAATTTGTCTTAGCCCTTATTCAGTTCAATTATTGATTACCTCATTATTCACAATTATCTTATTTTCTCCTTTTCTCTTCTGCATTTGCAGGTTGTTTTTTTATGATTATATCACAAATTATTTGTTACTTCAAGGGCTTAAACATAATAAAATACAATGTATTACCAATTTATCACATCACGAGAAAGGGGACAACTTGAACATGTTTCGCTTCTCTCAACTCCGAGTTTCTCACGGTGGTTAAACTCCGCTGTTTGCTTCGCAAAACGACAAACATCGGGCCCGCCGTATTTTGTTTGATGAAAGAATAAAGTTTAGCTGGCGGTGGACGAGTTCTACGAGCTAATTTCATACCAAAACAAAAACGGAGTTCAATTGAACTCCGTTTTTGTTTTGGTGCGAGAAACGGGACTTGAACCCGTACGGTGTAACCACACGCCCCTCAAACGTGCGCGTCTGCCAGTTCCGCCACTCTCGCGTGATGTCGTTTTCGCGACAACGATATTATTATACTACTTTTTTCCTAAATGTCAATACCTTTTTTGAAAAAAAATAAAAAATATTTTTTAGCAAATTATTTTATCCTGTTTTCATATAATATAAGGTATTTTCAAGCGAGGTAATACATATGAAAGGTGTAAATATTAAACTTGGATTCTTCCCTACAATGTTTCTCATTGTGCTTCTTATCGCAAAAGATTACTATGCTCTCATTTCTCTTTTTGCAGTAGTAGTACATGAAGTAGGCCATATCCTCGCTGCACGAGTTTTTAAAATAAAGCTATCAGAATTTTCCTTTGAGCTTCTTGGCGCACGCCTTAAAATATCGGAAGGAATTTACTCATACACTCAGGAAATATTTCTTTGCCTTGCGGGTCCGTTATTTAATTTCTTGTCTGTATTAATTGTGATTATTTTCTTTAACAGTAAAGCTTCTGAAAGCTTTATTCTTCTATCTCTGTGTTACGGATTACTTAATTTGCTACCGATACGCAGCTTTGATGGCGGTAGAATTTTTGAATCATTATTGCTGTTATTTATCCCTATAACAATAGCTGAAAAAATTCTTGATTTAGCCTCCTTTATCTTCCTTTTCTCCCTTTGGTGCATCTCTGTATATTTTCTTCTTATATACTCCTCATCATTAAGTCTTTTTGTTTTTTCAGCCTCTCTCTTTTCTAATCTTTTCATTTCAGGAGAAAACACGAGATTTTCATAAGAATATGGGAGATTTTTGCAGAATTTTATAAAATAAATCAGCTTTTATCAAAATAATACTGTTTTATTGGATTTTTTCACGAAATTTTGAAAAAATTTATTATTTATATTGCATTTTGTACGATTATCTGTTACAATAGTCGCAAGGCTATAAAAGTTGATGCTTTTTTGACCTGTTTTTTTAATTTTAAAACAATATTTTCTATTCAAGGGGTATTGATGCATAATGAAGACAAAACTCATCGAATTGAAAAATATCTGCAAAGCATTTGACGGCGAGCAGGTACTCTCAAACATCAATCTTTACATTAACGACAAGGAATTTATAACACTTCTGGGACCTTCGGGTTGTGGAAAGACTACCACTCTGCGTATCATCGGCGGATTTGAAACGCCTGATGAGGGAGAGGTCATATTCGGCGGAACAAAAATAAATGATGTTCCTGCCTATAAGCGCAATGTGAATACTGTTTTCCAGAAATATGCGCTCTTTCCCCATCTCAATGTTTATGACAATATTGCTTTCGGTCTTCGCATATCAAAAGTCGCGGAGCCCGAGATAAGAACAAGAGTTACCGAGATGCTTGAGCTCGTTAACCTTAAAGGCTTTGAAAGACGAAATGTTACTATGCTCTCCGGAGGACAGCAGCAGCGCGTTGCTATTGCCCGCGCGCTTATCAATCATCCTAATGTACTCCTTCTTGATGAGCCACTTGGTGCGCTTGACCTCAAGCTCCGCAAGGACATGCAGAACGAGCTTAAGAACATTCAGCACAAAACAGGCATTACCTTTATATATGTAACCCACGACCAGGAGGAGGCACTTTCGATGTCCGATACCGTTGTTGTTATGGCAGACGGTAAGATTCAGCAGATTGGTACGCCTATTGACATCTATAATGAGCCTGTTAATGCATTCGTTGCAGACTTTATCGGTGAATCAAATATTCTTGACGGTGTTATGCTTCGTGACTTCAGCGTTAAGTTCGCATCACACACATTTGAGTGTCTTGACAAGGGCTTTGCGCCCAATGAGGCAGTTGATGTTGTCGTACGACCCGAAGATGTTGATGTTGTACCTGTTGAAAAAGGCATGCTTTCGGGCCTTGTTACCTCTGTGACATTCAAGGGTGTTCACTATGAAATAATAGTTGACATCGACGGATTTAAATGGATGATACAGTCTACAGACTATGTTGCGCCTGACTCAACTATAGGTGTTTACATAGAGCCTGATGCAATACATATAATGAAAAAATCCGAATATTCCAATATGTTCGGTGACTATTCCACCTTTTCTGACGAGATGGACCATCTTTCCGATATTGTTGAGGAGGATGAAGAATGAAAAAAACGCGCTCTGTATTTGAACGGATAGCAGGTGCGCCTTATGTATTTTGGGCTACGATGTTTATTGTTGCTCCCCTTCTCTTCGTTCTTTATTTTGCCTTTACCGACCGAAACGGAAGCTTCACATTTGACAATATTCTTTCGCTTTCTCAGTATTCGGAGACCTTTGTAATGTCGCTTGGCTTCTCGCTTATTGCTACGACTGTCTGCCTCCTTATCGGTTATCCTCTTGCATACTGTATGTCAAGAACCTCCGAGAGGACGCGCGGTGTTCTTATGGTGCTTCTTATGCTCCCGATGTGGATAAGTCTTCTTATAAGAACATACTCACTTATGGCACTTCTTGATAACGGTGGACTTGTAAGTTCACTTCTTGTCAGTCTTGGCTTTGAAAAGCTTACCTTTATCGGTACTGACGGTGCAGTTATCCTCGGTATGATATATGACTTTTTGCCCTATATGGTATTGCCGATATACACCTCACTTACGAAGCTTGACAAGCGTTATCTTGAGGCATCGGCCGACCTTGGATGTAATGCGCTTCAAACACTTATAAAAGTTATTCTTCCTCTTACCACGCCCGGTATTGTCTCGGGAATAACAATGGTATTCGTACCCTCTATTAGCACCTTTTATATATCTCAGAAGCTTGGTGGCGGTTCATTTGACCTTATCGGTGACACAATTGAGCGCCAGTTCCAGAATGCTGTTACATATCACACCGGTGCTGCTATATCGCTTGTAATGATGATCCTCATTCTTATCTCACTTGCGATAATGAATAAATTTTCAGATAACGAGGAGGAGATAATAGTATGAAATTCCTCTCTCGCTTCTACATCTTCATTATTTTTGCGATTCTTTACGCACCGATACTCGTTGTTATCCTCTTCTCCTTCAACGCTTCCGGAAATCTTAATAATTTCTCTGGCTTTACCCTTAAATGGTACGGAGAGCTTTTCAGAGACGGACAAGCTCTTACAGCACTAAAGAATTCGCTGATAATTGCACTTACTTCGTCACTCTTTGCAACTGTCATGGGCACCTTTGCCGCATTCAGTATCGCTCATTCAAAAAACAAATATTATCAGAAGATCATGAAGACGGTCTCAAATATTCCTATGATGAATCCCGACATTGTAACAGGTGTTTCAATGATGCTTCTCTTTGTTGGCGTTGCATCTATACTGGGATTTAAGAATTCTCTTGGAATATGGACGATGATAATTGCACATACCACTTTTAATCTGCCTTATGTTATTCTTTCTGTTTTGCCTAAGTTCAAGCAGATGGATAAGAATCTTATTGAGGCGGCACTTGATCTTGGTTGCACACCTGTACAAACATTTTTTAAAATAGAAGTTCCCTGCATACTTCCGGGAATCATATCGGGACTTATGATGAGCTTCACACTATCACTTGATGACTTTGTAATTAGCCATTTTGTAAGTCACCCCGACATACAGACCTTGCCACTTTACATTTATAACCAGACTGCTCATAATGTAAAGTTCAGCATGTACGCGCTTTGCACAATAATTATCATCACGATCCTCTTCCTTCTTATAGCAGTAAATTTTGCGGGGTCAAAGAAAAAAGGAGGTGCGACAAGATGAAAAAAATTATCGCTTTACTCGTACTTCTTTGCATGCTTCTTATACTCACCCTTTCCTTCTCGTCATGTTCTTCAAACGAGGAAATAGTGCTCTATGTATACAACTGGGGTGAATACATCTCCGATGGATCGGAGGGTACAATTGATACAAACGCTGAATTTGAGAAATATTGCGCAGAGGTCCTTGGACTAAATGTAAGTGTAAACTACTCTACTTATTCAAGTAATGAAAGCATGTATGCAAAGGTAAGCAGTGGCTCGGCTGTATATGACATCATCATTCCCTCTGACTATATGATTGAGAGAATGATTGCCGAGGATCTTCTTGCACCTCTTAATATGTCAAAAATCCCGAATTATGAATTCGTTGATGAAAAGTTCAAGGGAGACAATGTCTATTATGAGGGTGACTCTGAAGAAACATACTCTGTTCCCTATTTCTACGGAATGATAGGAATCATCTATAATACAAATATTGTTGATGAAGAGGATGCCGCAAAACAGAGCTGGGATCTTATGTGGGATGATAAATATTCTCGTGATATACTTCAGTTCAACAATAGCCGCGATGCATTTGGAACTGCTCTTTATAAGCTTGGCTACGATGTAAACAATGCAACAGACGAGGAGTGGTATGAGGCACTTGAGCTCCTCAAGTCACAAAAAGAAATCGTTCAAGGCTATGTAATGGACGAGATATTCAACAAGATGTCTAGCGGTTCAGCAGCAATCGCAGCGTACTATGCAGGTGACTTCCTCACGATGTATGAGGATAATGATGCCCTTGCTATATACTATCCCAAGGAAGGCACAAACTCCTACATTGATGCGATGTGTATACCGAAGAACAGTACAAACTATGACCTTGCACATGAATACATTAACTTTATGTGTAAAAAGGAAATAGCCATAGCAAATGCCGAATACACTTATTATGCCTCGCCCCTCACTTCCGTCATAAATGACGATGGATATCAGCAGACCATGGCAGAGGTACACGAGGATGCTGTTGAAATACTCTATGGAGATACAGCTGCATCTGTTCCCACACAAGCATATCTTAATCTCTCTCCCGAAAGACTCTCCTTTGTCAACGAGCTTTGGGAGGAGTTGAAGGTACAGAGCGGAATTCGTCCCGGCATCTATGTAACCTGCGGTGTGATACTTGCAGCGATCCTTGTACTTACTGTATCCCATGCAGTAAATAAAAAGAAAAGAGAAAAATATTATACACCGTAAAACAAAAAGCGCAGGGCCTTAGCCCTGCGCTTGATTTTTATTTATTAAAGAATTTTATTCCTCATCCTCGTAGTCATTATCTTCGTCGGCGATCTCAAAGTCCTCCTTGCCAGCCGCACAGAGCGGGCAACACCAATCCTCCGGCAGATCGTCAAATTCAGTTTCGGGCGCTATATCGTTATCGGGGTCTCCTTTAGCAACCCTATAAATGTAACCGCAAAGCTGACATACATAATTCATACATTTCCTCCTGAATATAAAATGGATTTGCAATATTATAATAATACCGAAATATACCTCTTGTCAAGGAATTTCTATATAAAAATAAAGCAAAAGTGCAATTTTGTAAATTATGTAAAAATGCCTCCCTTCAATATGAGAAATTTGCACAATAAATATGCCTTTCAAGTCTACCGCCAAGGTACAAATCATATTATGAAATATAATGATTTGGAAGGTGTGCTATGACAAGATTTGGGAGGTTTATTTTTAACGGAACGATACTTACAGCAGTATCGCTTTTTATAAGGGCTGTTTCCGTAGCCTTCAATGTATATGTAACAAATAAGATAGGAGCCGAGGGAGTTGGCCTTTATACACTTATTTCAACAGTATACGGCTTTGCTCTTACGCTTGCTACATCAGGAATAAGTCTTGCTACAACTAGACTTATTTCTGAACATCTGGGCAACGGTGCTGACGAAAAAGAAAACAGCATCCGGTGTATTATGGGCAGATGCGTAAGGTATGCCCTTGTATTCAGTATTACTACCGCTATTATTCTATATACCTTCTCCGAACATATAGGCATTATTTTTCTACGCGATAATCGCACTGTGTCCTCCTTACGCCTTCTTGCCCTGACACTTCCCCCTATAGCGCTCTCCTCGGCTCTTGGCGGCTATTTTACGGCTATAAGACGGGTCTATAAGAATGCAGCTACACAAGTTCTTGGTCAATTCATAAAAATATTTACAACTGTACTTTTATTTGGTAGTATATTCGCAAAGGATACAGAAAGTGCCTGTCTTGCAATGGTTATCGGAGGCGGTATCAGCGAAATTCTTTCCTTTCTTGTCCAATGGGGACTTTATGCGATTGAAAGACGTGATGCATGTCGGGATATATGCAGTCGCGATTATAAAAAACAAACATCAAAAAAACTTCTAGGAATTGCTCTGCCCGTCGCGTTCAGCGCATATGTGCGATCGGCGCTTCTGACTATTGAGCATATTCTTATCCCGATAGGACTTGAAAAAAGCGGTAACAACAAATCTGCAGCACTTGCCGCTTACGGAACAGTACATAGCATGGTATTTCCGCTCGTTCTCTTTCCATCAGCCATTCTCTCGTCATTTGCTGGGCTTCTTGTTCCCGAGGTTTCCGAATCGAACGCGGCAAGGGATAAGGCGCGCATAGATAGAATAATTTCAAGAGTGCTCCGTGCCGCACTTATATTCTCGGTTGGGGTGGCAGGAATAATGTCTTCTTTTTCTTATGAGCTTGGCGATGTGCTATATCCAAACACTGATGCAGGAAAATATATACGAATGGTTGCTCCGCTTATTCCTGTTATGTATATAGATTCCTCTGTTGATGCGATACTCAAGGGACTTGGTCAGCAGGTATATTCAATGGGTGTTAATATACTTGACTCGGGGCTTTCTGTCATACTTGTTCTTATCCTTTTACCTAAATACGGAATAACAGGATTTATTATAACAGTATATTTTACAGAAATTATAAATGCGACCTTGAGTATAACAAGGCTTTTGATGTTGACCTCTGTCCGACCGCGAGTACTATCATGGGTAGCAAAACCACTCATTTCTGTGATATTTGCAACCATGATCATAAAGCTTTTATTCTCCGGTAATGAATGCTATATGATATCTGAAAATATCTCTCTTCTCTTTTATGTAATTGCCACACTTATAATTTATGTTATTTTATTATTTGTAACAAGAACGGTAACTGCCGCTCAAGTGAGAAATTATAAAAGCTATCTTAAAAAAGGCTTTTCTAGATAAAAATACCCGACTGATTTTTCAGTCGGGTATTTTTTTATAATTTTCTTAAAAACTATTGCAAAACGAAAAAATATATGATATAATACCAATCGTTGCGGAGGCATAGCTCAGTTGGTTAGAGTACTTGCTTGACATGCAAGGGGTCACTGGTTCGAATCCAGTTGTCTCCACCACGACAATATTGGTCCTTGCCGCGGATTCCCTCGCTATATAAGGCGGTTGCCTTCATAATGAACGGTAAGGAATAAATAAGAGTCAGATGTATTTGCCGATGTGGACAATTGCAGTCCATTTCTTGTCAAGTTACATCTGATTTTTTATTATAAAAAGATACGCTAAAATATATGTTCTTTTAGTTGGTAGCAAACTCTTTTCTACATAATGTTACAAATTCCGTTCTTTCTTCAAATGAAATAACTCAATCAGACTAAAGACTAAGAGCAGTTACATTTGCTCGCCAATTGCCGGGATCATTCGATGAGTAAACAGGATTTTCAATATTCAAGTACACATTGTCAAAAACATCATTCCGACACAACCTTCCTCGTTCTATCCCCGAGAACTACTGTTATCCATTTATCGTCTTCCATTACTATTCTCCTGTAAGTTTGATTTGTTTTTTTGATACAGCGTGTTTTCTTTCCATATGTGGTGCCCTCAATCTTTATTCTATTCCCCTGTCCGCCTATAGCCCCTCCATTACGCATAAGAAAGAGCTGGTATCTCGCTCTTATGTCATCGGGGCTTGCTTTAAAGAATGCTTCACTGCTTTCATATCCAAGTGATTCTGCAAAAGTTGTCTGCTTTTCACTTGATTCTCTTACCATTGCTTCCTTGAGCATAGTGATATGATCATCAGTCAGCTTTGACGCACTTCTCTCTGCTATTTCAGTGAATCTCTGCGCATCCACCATAATATGGTTTGTTGCCTGCATTACAGACAGTGTTAGAAGTTTTTGATTTCTTGCAATGGCTTCACGAAGCTGCTTGATATAAAATAAGACGGTGGCAAGATAACTTACCACCGTCTATTTTTAGCAACCACACTTGCCGATCGGTCTATCGTGCTTTTCGGGCTTGAAGTCGGGCGGGCAAAACTCGGATGTAGGAAATGCCATGTGTCTGAATACCGAGCAGGGATCGTCATCCTCTGCAGAAATGCACTCCTTATCGGGCACACAATATTCTGTTGCGTTTATAAGATACTGTGCAGGTCTTACAATTCGTACTACAGAGAAGATGCCAAGTGATACAGTAAGATATCTACCCTCATCATCACCCGAAAGTGCTCCCGAAAGACTTGATGCAATAGACTCGGGAACATCGTCACAGCAACAGCAGCAGCACGAGCAACATTCACAGCAGTCATCATGCTCGCGAACCTTTGTATTGAGGATTATGGGATCTACAACCTCAACTATTGCAATAGGTACATTCTTTGACGAGCAGCAAAGCTGGGGAACGGTGCAATAATCTGATGCGTCGGGATTGCTCTTGAATATACTTACATTGCTTTCGCTTCCGTAAAGGATAACTCTCTTTTCAAGTATAACAACGCCCTCAAACTCCTGAGATTTGCCGGCACATACGCACGCCTCAAAACATATCTTGATATAAAATTTGATATTTACTGCATAGAATCCTCTGTTAAATCTTACCGGCTCTATTCCGATATAAGTCCATGCAATGCAGGCATCCTTTGCGCGAACGCTCGATGTGCGCTGAATGATGTCCTTGCCAAAGTCAGTAAGAATTACTTTAGCATCCTCAAAGCAGTCTCTATCACGGCACGAATCAAGAATTCTGTTTGTCTCAATACAAACAACATCTCTCGTCGGCTGACTCTGTGAGCCACAAGAAAATCTATTTTCTCCCATGATGTTTCTTTCCTCCTGATGTAATCAAAAATGAGCAATTCGCTCTTCCTTAACATAATATGCCGTCAAACATATTTTGACAATAATTGCTTTATTTTTATCCAAAAAAAAGAATTCAAAATTTTATGAAAAAATCCTTGCAAAAAATTACAAAATATATTAAAATATAAATGTATTGATTTTTTTACATTCGGGGGCTAGAAATGCTTGTAAAGGGTTTTGATAACGACAAATATATAAGACTTCAATCAGAGAAGATTCTTGAAAGGATAAAAAGCTTCGGAGGTAAGCTTTATATTGAGTTCGGAGGTAAGCTGTTTGACGATTTCCATGCGTCAAGAGTTCTCCCGGGTTTTTTACCAGACTCAAAAATAAAGATGCTACTTCAACTCAAGGACGAGGCAGAAATAGTTATAGTTGTTTCGGCAGAGGCCATTGAGCAGAATAAAATTCGCGGAGATCTCGGTATATCCTATGATATGGATGCGCTTCGCCTTATTGACGCCTTCACCGACATCGGACTTTATGTCGGCGGTGTTGTTATCACAAAATATTCAGCACACCCCTCGGTTGATGCATTTATAAAGAAACTTGAAAGCCTTGGTGTCAGTGTCTACAAGCATTATAACATCCAAGGGTATCCTACAAATATTCCAAAAATAGTAAGTGAAGAAGGATACGGCAAGAACGAATATATAAAGACTACTCGCTCACTCGTTGTTGTAACCGCTCCCGGTCCCGGAAGCGGAAAGATGGCTACCTGTATGTCACAGCTTTATCACGATAACAAAAACGGAATAAAGTCGGGATATGCAAAATTTGAGACCTTCCCTGTATGGAATCTTCCCCTTAAGCATCCTGTAAATATGGCATATGAAGCTGCAACCGTTGATCTTAATGATGTCAATATGATAGACCCATTCCATCTTGATGCATACGGAACTCAAGCAGTTAACTACAACAGAGACATTGAGATATTCCCTGTCGTTAAAACGATGTTTGAAAGAATATACGGCGAGTGTCCGTATAAGTCCCCTACAGATATGGGCGTTAATATGGTTGGTTATTGCATCTATGATGACGAAGCTGTACAGAGTGAAGCGAAGATGGAGATAGTTCGCCGTTATTACGATGCCCTTTGCAAGAAGAAAAAGGGACAGGCCGACGACGAGGAAATCTACAAGGCAGAGCTGATAATGAACAGAACAGGTATTGATACCACATACCGTGCAGTTGTCAAGGCTTCCCTTGACAAGGCTGCAGCTACAGACGGCCCTGCAACAGCAATTCAACTTAATGATGGAACGATAGTTACAGGAAAGACATCAAAGCTTATGGGGGCATCAGCATCTGCTCTTCTCAATGCTCTCAAGAGACTTGGTGGAATAAATGATGAATTTTTGCTTCTTCCCCAAGTAGTTATGGAGCCCTTACAGAGACTAAAAATAGAAAATCTTGGAAATCACAATCCAAGACTTCATGCAGATGAGATACTCATTGCCCTTGCGATCTCGGCAACGACTAATCCCATGGCATCTCTTGCTATGGAGCAGCTTCCCAAGCTCCGTGGAAGTGAGGCGCATACCTCGGTTATCGTTTCAAATGTTGACAGAGATGTCTACAGAAAGCTTGGCATCAATCTTACCTGTGAGCCCGAATATCAAACCAAAAAGCTTTATCATAAATAAAAAAAGAGCTACGCATTAGCTGACGCGCCGTAACGAAGGTTTCAAAAACGAGTGGCAAAGACAATCGATACAGTATATCGCAAATAATAATTTGAATGGAGATACTGTAATGAAAACATTGTATGAAACCCTTGGTGGAACCTATCGTGAGGAAAACGGGCGTCTTATACCGGAAATGAAGCTGCCCGAACAAACCAATTATCAAATTGGCAAGTACGGGCAGTTTTATCTTGATTATATAAAAAATCATCGTCGTGGTAGATATACCACTCTGCTGACCGAAGGCACATTGAACGCTCGGTTGCACGAGATCGATCTTGACGCAAATGAGATGCTTGATACCATCATACCCCGCCTTGCTGCCGAAA
>JAZOSH010000018.1:0-11716 GCA_045656985.1 Eubacteriales bacterium
CACATCTTTTACAGTAACTGCGAAATTCTTGTCGTCATCATTCAACTCGACAGCCATTTCTCTTTCGAAGCACTTTGTGATATTCTTTACTGCGTCTATATCATCTACTGCAATAACTGCCACAGACTCACGCGGGATAGCATTGTCCTTCGAGCCACCGCGAAGGCTTACAAGTCTTATGCCCGCACTTTCAGAAAGCTCCGCAAGAAGTCGTCCCATAAGAATATTTGCGTTTGCTCTTCCCGAGTGTATATTTTCGCCCGAGTGTCCACCGTAAAGTCCGCTTATGCGTATCTCGTATGTCTTCTTGTCAAGTGCCTCAAAGCAAGGATTGAAGGTAATAGTTGAACGCAGTCCGCCCGCGCAGCCTACTATAACCATATCCTCATTCTCACCGTCCATATTGAGCATGCGGCGAGCATATATTTTGCTGTAATCAAACGCCTTCGCGCCATCAAGTCCTACCTCCTCGGCAGTGGTGAAAAGACACTGAACCGCGGGGTGCTTCTCAACTCCGCCCTCAATCACATAGAGCATTATCGCAACCGCAACGCCGTTGTCGGCTCCGAGAGTAGTTCCATCGGCAGTAATAAAGCCATCAACCTCAAGGAGCTTTATTCCCTCCTCCATAAAGTCGTGCTCTGTGCCCTCATTTTTCTCGCAGACCATATCGGTATGTCCCTGAAGAAGCACCGCAGGTCTATCCTCATAGCCACTTGTAGCAGCAACATTGACAAGCACATTGTCAGCCTCGTCTCTGTACGCCTCGCAGCCGTTTTTTGCGGCAAACTCGCATATAAAATCAGCGATTTTCTTCTCATGATACGAGGGTCTCGGTATAGCACTTATCATCTCAAAAAGCTCTCTTACTCTTTTTGCAGTATTACTCATAAAAACCTCCAAAATTAAAATTTACTTTAAGAACGGACACCGCCATCGCGGTGTCCGATATTTTAAAATCTTTGACGGTGTATTCTTGAAAAATCAACTGTTCCCTCGGGCATGTTGTCAAGGTATTCCAGCGCCTTGCCCGTTCCGTTTACAACGCACATCACGGGATCCTTTGCCACTCTTGTCTTAATCCCCGTAACATCCTGAATAAGCTTATCAAGTCCGTAAAGCAAACTTCCGCCACCCGTCATAACTATGCCGTTCTGAAGAATATCTCCGATAAGCTCGGGCGGGGTACGCTCAATAACGCGGCAGATAGTGTCAATTATCGCTGATATGGGGTCAAACAGTGCCTCAAGTATCTCCTTAGAGGAAATGGTTATTTCGGTAGGAAGTCCTTTGAGCTTGCACCTTCCCTTAACACTTATCTCCTTTGCCTCTTTATGCTCGTAAACAGCACCTATTCTTATTTTGATAAGCTCTGCTGTGCGCTCACCGATAAGTACATTGTACTTCTGGCTAACATAGCTCATAAGTGCTTCGTCAAATTTGTCGCCCGCAGACTTTATTGACTCCGAAACAACAACTCCGCCAAGTGAAATAACTGCAACATCAGTAGTACCGCCACCAATATCAACTATCATATTTCCCGTAGGTCCGTAAATATCAAGACCTGCGCCGATAGCCGCCGCAACGGGTTCTTCAATAAGGTAGGTCTTTCTTGCGCCCGCCTGCGTTCCCGCATCAATGACAGCGCGCTCCTCAACCTCGCTTATACCCGTGGGTATACAGATAATAACTCTGGGTGGGATAAGGGCGCTTCCGCAAGCTCGCCTTATAAAATACTGTATCATGCGCAATGTGACATCATACTGGCTGATAACTCCCTCGCGAAGCGGTCTTACGACCGAAATATTCTCGGGATTTCTGCCAAGCATTGCCTGCGCCTCTCTGCCGACCTTTGTTATATGGTCGGTATTTCTGTCTATGGCAACGACAGAGGGCTCCTTGAGCACCACTCCCTTCCCTTGCACATAGACAAGCACGGTAGCGGTTCCAAGGTCTATTCCGATGTCCTTTGAAATCCATTCGCGAGGATTCTTCTTGAACAGATCTAATAACTTAAATTCCATACTTTACCGCCAACTCAAAAAATAAATCTCTTTCAATTATACACTTTTTAATTATATTTTGCAATAGTTAATTATTAAAAGCTACAGAAATAGCGTAAATATTTCTCACACCGACCTTATGAAGCAAACTCGCCGCACGCGCCATACTTGCACCGCTACTTACGATATCGTCAAAAAGTATCACCGAACGCTCCGAAATATCGGTCGGTAGCTCTGACGATAGCACTATGCTTTTTGCGGCATTTTTTGCTCTTTCGCCTCTGTTCAGCTTCTTTTGCTCGCGCTCCCTTTTCCTTCTCTCAAAAAGTCTTACCGTTTCTATTGAAAGTATCCTCGAAAGCTCGCTAACTATAAGCTCCGACTGATCATGACCGTACTCTGCAAGGGCACGCCGACCTCTCGGCACAAATGCAAGGATGAGCTCCTCTCGCGCACATCCGCTCTCACGCATAAGCTCGTGCACTCTGTGCGAGAGCTGCTCTGCCACAAAGCGTGCTACGCGGCGGTTTTTATAGTGCTTCATAAAATAGAGCAATCTGTTTTCGGGATTACTTGCCCTCTCGGGTTTATAAATCATAAGCTTTTTAAGTGTCAGCACTCCCGATTTTGACAAAAGCCTTGGCATACACTCACACTCCACGGCTCCGCGACCGCAAATTGAGCACGCCTCAACCTTTGCCATCTCCCACCTGACTCTGCAGGCAGGGCAAAAGGCATCATGGCGTCCCTCATATCCAATAAGCTCTCTGCAGCCCGCGCATTTGCGGACAAACACATAGCGCTCAAAAAACTCCGAAAATCTCATTCCTGCTCTCCGTTCACCGAAAGCAGACGGCAAAGTCCCGTATAACGCATAAGCTGCTTATCGTTATCCACCATTTTTCTGACCACGCCCTCTTCTCCGACAAGGATGACCATATTTTGCGCTCTTGTCACCGCGGTATAAAGCAGATTTCTCGTGAGAAGCATATGCGGCGCGTGTCCCATGGGCATAATGACAATAGGATATTCGCTGCCCTGACTCTTATGCACAGTTATCGCATATGCGTGTTCAAGGTCCTCAAGCAAGGAAAAGTCATAGTACACTCTGCGGTCATCAAAAATGATGACCATAAGCTTTTCCTTTTCATTTATCTCCTCTATTATGCCTATGTCTCCATTGAATACGCCGCTTCCCTCCTTGCCGTCAAGCTCGCGGCACCACATAAGGTCATAATTATTTCTTGTCTGCATGACTCTGTCGCCCTCACGGAATACGACATCGCGAAACTTATGCTCTCGCCTGCTGTCATCACGAGGATTAAGTGCCAACTGTAAAAGCAGATTGAGCGTTTCTGTTCCCGCCTCGCCCTTGCGTGACGGACAGGCGACCTGCACGCCGCTTCTTCCCATCTCACCGTATGTTCTGGGAAGGCGTGTTCTACAAAGCTCAACGATTGTTTTGGCAATATCGGAGTCGCGCTCTCTCTTCATAAAGAAAAAGTCATTATCCTTGACCGAAAGCAGGGGCATTTCGCCCGTATTTATTCGGTGTGCGTTTGTGACTATCAAGCTCTTTTGCGCCTGACGGAATATCTCATTAAGTCTCACCGACACAAATCTCTCACTATCAAGTAAATCGCGAAGCACATTTCCCGCACCTACAGAGGGAAGCTGGTCGGAGTCACCAATGATTATAAGCCTTGCTCCCGGCTTTATAGCCTTGCAAAGCGCATTCATAAGAAGAAGGTCTATCATTGATGCCTCATCAACGATAATTACCTCCTCGTCAAGCATATCGTGCTCATTTCTCGCAAACTCGGCACGGCCACTTTCACTGTAGCCCATTTCAAGCAGACGGTGAAGTGTTTTTGCCGAGCGAGAGGTAGACTCGGAAAGTCGCTTTGCCGCGCGTCCTGTAGGTGCGGCGAGCGCAACCTTGAAGTCCATACTCTCAAAGATATGTATCAAGGCACGGACAACCGTTGTCTTACCCGTTCCTGGACCTCCCGTAAGTATCATCACTCCGTAGCGAAGTGCGTCGCTGATTGCCCTTTTCTGTAGCGAGGCATAGGAAATGCCGTTCTTTATCTCCTCTATCTCCACAAATCTGTCAATATCGGGGAGAGCCACCGAGGCACACATCGTGTCAAGCAAGCAAAGCTTTGCCGCAACAAACTTTTCCGCCTCAAACATCTCACACGAATAAATCATCTGCGTCTCGCCATCAAGCCTGTATTTGAGCTTTTCCTGCCTTATGAGCTCGGAAATTCCCGCATCAGCCGCCTCCTGCGATACGCCCAGAAGCTGTGATGCGCTCTCTGAAAGCCTTTCACGAGGCAGACAGGTGTGGCCGTTCTGCATTGCAACAGCGCCAAGAATATAATTTATTCCACTCATGACTCTGTCAATATCGTCATTCACAACGCCAAGCTTTTTTGCCATTCCGTCGGCCTTTTCAAAGCCTATTCCCTCTATCTCATTGCAAAGCCTATAGGGGTTCTTTTTGGCAATATCCACCGAAGCAGAACCCCATTTTTTGTATATCTTAACAGTAAGCGCCGAGCCAAAAAACTCTCTGAAAAAGAGCATTGTGGAGCGCATACCTGTTTGCTTTTTGAAATCCTCCGAGGCCGCATTTGCGGTTTTTAGCGAAATGCCTTTTATTTCTGCAAGCCACTGCGGATGATTTTCTATAACATCAAAGGTGTCCTCACCAAATCTTTCAACTATGCGCTGGGCGGTTTTGGGGCCTATTCCCTTTATCGTACGAGACGAAAGGTAGCGAAGCATAGATGCTGCATCGGCAGGCAGGCGTTTTTCATAGCGGGAAACGCTGAACTGTCTACCATATTTGGGGTTATGCACCCATTTACCGACAACGGAGATGCTATCGCCCGCGCTGATAAACGGCATTATACCGACAACAGTTACGATATTATCGTCAGAGGTAGCCATATCACAGATAGAGTACCCGTTTTCCTCGTTCGCATATATCACTGCCTCAATGCTTCCGTCAAGAGTTTCCTCATTCTCCTCCTCTATCGGAGCAGTCATAAAGTCGTCCACAGCCTCACTTCCTTTCTGAAATAATCCACGATAGGAGAGCCGCAGCCCTCCTATCGTCAAGTTATTGTAATTGTTCTATCAGCCAAGAAGCTCTCTCTTGAGGTCCTCGGCAAGGTCTCTCTTCTCCCACGGGATATCAAGGTCCTCACGGCCCATATGACCATATGCCGCAAGCTGACAGTATATCGGTCTGCGGAGGTCAAATCTCTTGATTATTGCTGCGGGACGAAGGTCAATGTACTTATCCACCGCACGAGCGATGTCCTCCTCTGCCACCTTTGCGGTGCCAAATGTCTCTATCATTACAGAAACAGGCTTCGCAACACCGATAGCATATGCAAGCTGTACCTCGCACTTGTCTGCAAGGCCTGCCGCTACGATGTTCTTTGCTACATATCGTGCTGCATACGCTGCCGAGCGGTCAACCTTTGTCGGGTCCTTACCCGAGAAAGCACCGCCACCGTGACGGGAATATCCGCCGTAGGTGTCAACGATTATCTTTCTGCCTGTAAGTCCCGTATCGCCTGCAGGGCCACCGATAACAAAGCGACCTGTGGGATTTACATATATCTTGGTCTCCTTATCCATAAGCCCCTCGGGAATGGTAGGAACGATAATTTTCTCTATTACATCCTTTCGGATAGTCTCAAGCGATACCTCTGCGCTATGCTGGCTTGAAACAACCACCGTATCAACTCTTGCGGGAACACCGTCATGATACTCAACCGTCACCTGTGTTTTTCCGTCGGGGCGGAGATAATCAAGTGTGCCGTCCTTACGGAGTGCGGTAAGTCTCTGTGCCATCTTGTGAGAAAGCGATATGGGAAGGGGCATAAGCTCGGGAGTTTCGTTGCAGGCATAGCCGAACATCATTCCCTGGTCACCCGCGCCCGTATCATTCTCGTCAGCCTCTCCCTCCTTTGCCTCAAGCGACTTATCAACGCCCATTGCAATATCGGGAGACTGCTCGTGAATAGAGCTGATAACTGCGCAAGAGTCGCAGTCAAAGCCAAACTTTGCTCTTGTATAGCCTATGTCGCGTATAGTTTCGCGTACTATTGACTGGATGTCAACATAAGCCTCTGTAGTTATCTCGCCCATTACCGAAACAAGTCCCGTTGTACAGAATGTCTCGCAGGCAACACGCGACATAGGGTCCTGACGAAGAAGCTCGTCAAGTATCGCGTCCGAAATTTTATCACTTATTTTGTCGGGATGTCCCTCGGTCACCGACTCCGATGTGAATAATACCTTTTTCATTCTCTTATTTTCCTTTTCATCAAATATTTCGTTTCAGGCTCTTATCAAAGCAACAAGAAAAGCCCCGTCGGCAGACGGAGCTTTTTTCTCTCATCTGTCAGGAATTAGCACCTTACCGAAGCAGGTTGCCGTGGTTTCATAGAGCCTATCTCTCCGCCACTCTTGATAAGAAGTATTTGTTTGTGTTACACAATATTGTAACACATATATTTTGATTTTTCAATAGCTTTTTTGACATTTAATCAAATTTTTCTCACGCCATAACCGACATACAGCTTGCCACCCGAAAGTATATACTCCTTCAGCTTTTTTTGCAGACTCGTTTTCGCCTCATATTCGGCAATATTTTCCCTCTTCGTCGATTTTGAAAAGGTAAAAACTATAACATCGTCTTGCTCTTTTTGACCTGTCACTTCAAAAAGCTTTCTAAAATTTCTTATGTTTGAGTGCTCACCAAGAAAGCCATCAAGCCCCTCCCAGAGAAGCCACGAGTAGCAGACGAACTGCGTAAAATTAAGCTCGGGAAAATGTTTTTCCATAAAGATTTTCGCCTCCTCCATTGAGGCAATACAAGCTTCAACGCAGAGCTTTTTTGAGGCAGGAATATGTACATTGAGTGCCATCTCGCCCTCGCCAAGATCAAGCTTAAACCAATCAGCACCCCTGAAAAGCTGAAAATCAAGGTTGCCTATTCTGAAAAGTGAGTCCTTCGCGAGCACGACACACATCCAGCCAACCTCGTATATGCCAAGACCACCGAACACTGCCTTGGTATCAAGAGCCTCCTCCTTGATTATGGAGATAAGGTTGCAAAAATATTTTTCGTCTATTCCTCTTGCACGGTAATTTTCTCTCACCTCATCGCAAAGGGATAGAAAATACACAAAATTTAAACCAACATCCTTTTTGTCAAGGAGAAATTTCTTTGCCTCGTTACGAGGAACCGAGGTATCCTTTACCCTTTCAAGAATCTCGTAAAATTCCGCATCGTATTCCTTGGGAAAATCAAGAAAGCGGTACCATTTTTCGGCACTAACAGTCATTATTTACCTCCCAATCTACGAAAAGATCGCAACGACACCGTAGGAAACAAGTGTCATAATAATACCCGCCACCAAAACTCCGATAAGTGCCGAAACCAGAGCCTTCCAGAATTTCATATTCATCATTGCCGCCACAAGTGTACCTGTCCACGCACCCGTCATGGGAAGCGGTATTGCGACAAAGATCGCTACTCCCCAAAAGGAGTACTTCTCAATTTTCGGTCTGTTCTTCTCCGCCTTACCATAAATGAAGGTTGCAATCTTGTTAAAGAATTTGACCTTACTCCTTGCCATAAGCTCAAGCACGGCTTTAACGAACAGGAGAATTATCGGCACAGGAAGCATGTTTCCAAGAACCGCGAGTAGATAGCTCTGCCACCACAAAAGTCCGAGTGCCGCACCAAGCGGAATAGCACCGCGAAGCTCTATTATCGGTATCATGGAGCAGAAAAAAACGCACAACTCTCGGCCTACAGTTTCAAGAAAGAAATTTTCTATAGCCTCAACCATTTCTACCATTCTCCTATATTAGAATTCGTCACACTTAAATCGTCAAATTATACCGTTAAGAAAGGATATTTTTCCACCCAATACGACAAAAATCAGCACAAGGGAAAGAGCGATAATCATAATCGCTGCCGCGGTGACAACTGCTGATTTTTTACAATTTTTTGCTTCTGCAGCCCCTATTTCAAGTGAAGACGATTCAATCAGGTGCGCCTTTTTAAGTGTCCTTGACAAAGGCTTGTAGAGCAGCAAAACAATAGCTGAGTTAAGTATTCCCTTTACGAGATTAAAGGGAAAGAGCACTGTGGGAATAAGCTCAACAACCTGGCTTTGAGGCACATGCATATAATAAGGTGTAATAAAGAGATTAGCCACCATCATTATTGCCGTCATTGATACTACCGATACGCAAAGTCCAAGAATTGCTCCCTTTAGTGTTTTTTTAAATTTATATATAAGTCCAACGGGCACACAAAGCGCTACCGAGGAAATTACATTCATGATCAACCCATACTCACGAGTATCACTTATCAAAAGGTATTCAAGCAACGGAACTATTACAGAAGCTATAATTCCCGAGGGCACTCCAAAAAAGAGGGTGCAGAGAATAATTATTGAATCCTTCAGATCCATCGTAAGGAACATTACGGGAAACTTGATAAATACGGTGCATAAAAACGCAAGTGCACAAAGCATTGCAACCGTTGTATGTCTTTTTAATTTTTTTGAAATATTATTCATAAAAAAAATCCCCCTTATCTTAAAACAGGGAGAAGAAAGTATATTCGCTTAAATCACTGTAAAAACAGCACGGCTAAATCTATCTTCTCTCATCCGGACTTTACCGTCGGCGCAGGAATCTCACCTGCTCGGCTCTTGCGAGTTCGTGGGCTATACCACCGGTATGGAATTTCACCAATCCCTAAAGATATTGTCTTTGTTTAACACCGTGGTCAGCGAGGCTGACCACGGTGTTAAAGTTATTTAGAGTTAATTTAAGTTATAAATTACTCAATGATGCTGGAAACGACGCCAGAACCAACTGTTCTACCACCCTCACGGATAGCGAAACGAAGTCCCTCTTCACATGCGATAGGTGTGATGAGCTCAACAGTCATGTCAACGTTGTCGCCAGGGCGGCACATATCAACACCTGCGGGAAGCTCGATAACGCCTGTAACGTCAGTTGTTCTGAAATAGAACTGAGGTCTGTAACCTGCGAGGAAGGGCTTCTTACGGCCGCCTTCCTTCTCAGTAAGAACGTATACATGACCTACGAACTTTGTGTGAGGATGAACGGAGTTGGGCTTAGCAAGAACCTGTCCACGCTCGATCTCATCCTTAGCAACACCACGGAGAAGTGCACCGATGTTGTCACCAGCCTCTGCCTGAGGAAGGAGCTTGTGGAACATCTCAACTCCGGTTACAGTTGTGGACTTCTTCTCGTCGGAAAGACCAACGATCTCAACAACGTCACCAACCTTAACTGTACCTCTCTCAACTCTACCAGTAGCAACTGTACCACGGCCGGAGATGGAGAATACGTCCTCGACAGGCATAAGGAAGTCGAGGTCTGCCTGACGCTCAGGAGTAGGAATGAACTCGTCAACAGCTGCCATAAGCTCGAGAACTGCTGCGTACTCGGGAGCGCTTACGTCTGTGTTTGTGCTCTCAAGAGCATCACGAGCGGAACCACGGATGATAGGAGTATCATCGCCGGGGAAATCGTAGGAAGAAAGAAGATCTCTGATCTCCATCTCTACGAGGTCAAGAAGCTCATCGTCATCAACGAGGTCCTTCTTGTTCATGAATACAACGATTGCGGGAACGCCAACCTGACGAGCAAGAAGAACGTGCTCTCTTGTCTGCTGAAGAGGTCCGTCTGTACCTGCAACAACGAGGATAGCGCCGTCCATCTGAGCTGCACCAGTGATCATGTTCTTAACGTAGTCAGCGTGGCCGGGGCAGTCAACGTGAGCGTAGTGACGAGTAGCTGTCTCGTACTCAACGTGTCTTGTGGTGATTGTGCTACCTCTTGCTCTCTCCTCGGGAGCGTTGTCGATCTGGTCGTATGCCATGAACTCAACGTTACCGTTCTGGAGACCAAGGGTCTTTGTGATAGCTGCTGTAAGAGTGGTCTTACCGTGGTCAACGTGACCGATAGTACCAATGTTTACGTGGGGCTTTGTGCGTTCAAATGTAGCCTTTGCCATTTTGAATTTCCTCCATATAATTTTTTAATTAATTAATTTTTAATAGTGATTAGTTTTTAGCTCTCGCTGTAACGATCTGCTCCTGGATGGACTTAGGCACCTCTGCGAAGTGGCTGGGCTCCATGGAGTAAAGACCACGACCCTGCGTCATAGAACGAAGGTCTGTTGCGTATCCGAACATCTCGGAAAGCGGAACGTCTGCGATAATCTCGGTAGATCCCTTACCGTCGTCATTCATGGACTGAATTGCACCACGGCGGGAGTTGAAGTCACCGATTACGTCACCAAGATAATCGTTGGGAGTAATGGTGGTTACCTTCATGATAGGCTCGGTAAGAACGGGGTCAGCCTTTCTCATAGCCTCCTTGAACGCCATAGATCCGCAGATCTTGAACGCCATTTCGGAGGAGTCAACCTCGTGGTAAGAACCGTCGTAAAGAGTTACCTTAACGTCAACAACGTTGTAGCCTGCAAGGACACCGCACTGCATTGCGCCCTGGATACCCTGGTTAACAGGCTCGATGAACTCCTTGGGAACGGAACCGCCGGTAACAGAGTTAACGAATGTGTAACCTGCGCCGGGCTCGTTGGGCTCAACGATAATCTTAACGTGAGCATACTGACCCGAACCGCCGGACTGCTTCTTATACTTGCACTCATGGTCAACAGTCTTACGGATTGTCTCCTTATATGCAACCTGAGGCTTACCGATATTAGCCTCTACCTTGAACTCACGAAGAAGTCTGTCAACGATAATTTCAAGGTGAAGCTCACCCATACCTGCGATGATGGTCTGACCGGTTTCATCGTCGGTGTAGGTTCTGAATGTGGGGTCTTCCTCTGCGAGCTTTGCAAGAGCGATGCCCATCTTCTCAAGACCTGCACGGGTCTTGGGCTCGATAGCAACTCTGATAACGGGCTCGGGGAATTCCATAGATTCGAGAATGATGGGATGCTTGTCGTCACAGAGAGAGTCACCGGTACCGGTGTTCTTTACGGAAACAACTGCTGCGATATCGCCGGCGTAAACAACGTCGATATCCTTACGGTTGTTAGCGTGCATCTGAACGATACGACCCATTCTTTCTCTCTTGCCCTTGGACGCATTGTAAACAGTATCGCCTGCGTGGATGGAGCCCGAGTAAACGCGGAAGAAGCAAAGCTTACCAACGAAGGGGTCGGTAGCGATCTTGAACGCGAGTGCTGCGAAGGGCTCTTCGTCGCTGGAAGGACGGCTGTCCTCTTCACCGGTATCAGGGTTAACACCGGTAATGTCGGGAACGTCGGTAGGTGCGGGCATATAGTCAACGATCGCGTCGAGGAGCTTCTGAACGCCCTTGTTTCTGAAGGAAGTACCGCAAACAACGGGAACCATGAGATTCTCAATGGTAGCCTTTCTGATTGCAGCCTTGATCTCCTCGTTGGAGATCTCTTCACCCTCAAGGTACTTCATCATGAGCTCTTCATCTGCCTCTGCAGCAGACTCGATCATTGCTTCACGGTACTGTTCAGCCTGCTCCTGCATATCTGCGGGAATAGGCTCGATTCTCAGATCCTTGCCAAGGTCATCGTAATAAACGGTGGCCTCCATGGTCATGAGGTCGATGATACCACGGAAACT
>JAZOSH010000019.1:0-23736 GCA_045656985.1 Eubacteriales bacterium
GAGGTATATCTTGATGTAGGTCACTATACCGGCGGCAATGAAATGCAGCGTACAACTCAAAGAATACGCTTCCGCATGTATAGCACAGGCGTAGACTTTTATAATGTTACGGGTGACAAAAAAGTTTATTCAAGTGCTTCCCGCACAAATCATGATGCAACGACGGATGTTTCGGGTAGAGCATTCTTCGTGGCAACCTCCGATAACGGACAGCTTGCGAATATGCACGGCGTTGTAAGTGGATATTCTTTCTCGTCAAGCGTGCCGGTTGCGAGCAAGGGCTCTGCTGCTACCGTTACATACGAGATTGCTATTAACAAGGCCTCTTTTAGAACGCTTTACCAAGGATCTAAATTTATGGAGGAAAATCCGGGATACCTATATTTTGCCCCTCTTGTGAAGGTGGTAGGTGTTGATGGCACAGGTACTGCTAACAATTTGAGCTACGGTCTTGGATGGTATTCACTTAATGGAAACGATACAACTAAATTTACCGATGCATTCTGGGCTAACTTTCAACAGAAGAACTCAAAGATTCCTCAAGTAATGTTTTTGGGCCCGAAGAGTGAATTTGAGACACTTCTCGGCAGTTACTATGAGGAATGCACCGAGCACACCTATAGACATGTGCTTGCATCTGACACCGAGTACAAAATGGTTTGCACCAAGTGCGGAAGTGAGACCGCAAAGAAGGCACTTCCCACAAAGCCGTATCTTTTCTCCGACTTCGGCCAGGAGCACTATTTCCTTGGAGATAAGGCAAGCTATCTTCCCGATGTAACTGACGGAAAGGTAGCTGACAGGGAATATACCTTCGTAAAGAAGGGCATCAAGGTCACGGATATGATAAACAGTAGCTACGGGGTGTGGACAACTACAAACGACGATGATTATAATCCTGCCGCAGCTCCCGAGGACACCTTTGACATTTACGCAAGCTACGGCGACAATATGCTTTATATAGCGATAGTGTCGCACGACAGTCATTGGGCGCACGCGCAGTATCACACCGAGTATGAGTGGCTCCAGAGTGATGATGTTTATCTCAACGTGGGACATAACCCCGGCGTAGGTTGGTCAAATGTTTACAGTCACATGAGATTTAATCTTTACAGCAACGGCGTTGAGTATATGAACGAGTCGGGTGACGGAGTTCTCTATTCAAGTGCATCGAGACTTAATCACGAGGGAACTGTCAATGTAAACGGCGGCGCATACTATCTTGCTACAGAGGAAAACGGTGAGCTTGGAGAAGATCTCGGCGGAGTTATTAAGGCATACTCCTTCTCGTCGGACAGACCTACGTCCGAGGGCGCTTTGGGAGCGACTCTTACCTATGAGATCGCTATAGACCTTTCAGCACTTCACAAAAAGTATAACTCGGGTCTCGACACCGGTGATGAGTATTTCTACTTTGCCCCCAGAATGAAGGTAGTGGGTGTTAAGAGTACTACTCATAACAGATCAAGCTACGGTACGGCAATTTATACTGTTAATGCCAAGGATACCGAAGTATTTACAGAGGAGATAAAGAAAAACTTTACCGGTGGTTGGCCGACTCAGATACCTCACGTTATGTTCTTTGGAGAGAGCTCGGAATTTTCGACCTTGCTTGGTGATAAATACGAGACTTGCACCTCTCATAGCTACAGATACATACTTGCCTCCGACAGTCAGCACAAGCAGATATGTGAGCTTTGCGGATACGCACCCTCTACACAAGGTACAGATCACACCTATGATAACGGTGTTGTAACACGCGAACCTACTAATGCAAAGGACGGTATAATGACCTACACCTGCACCGCTTGCGGTATAACAAAGACCGAGGCAATAGATAAGCTCGGTCCCACAAATCCCGAAAATACAGGAAAGAACTCCTATAAAGTAATGGGTAGCAATATCCTTATGGCATCTATTCTTGAAAAAGGCACACCTACCACAAGATTTACAGATGTTATGACAGCATTTGCAAGCTTTAACCCCGATATTTTCGGTCTCCAGGAGTGTGATGCACTTTGGCATGATGTTCTTGACGGAGAGAATGGCTTCAAGACACTTGGCTATGCACAGGCTGTCACGGGCTTCGGTGAGCTCAATAACCCCATTTACTACAAGACAGATAAATTTGAGGTCCTTGACTGCGGATTTACAAAATATGAGACAAATAGTGGCTACAACTACACATGGGCACTCTTTGAGGTAATTGAGACGGGTGAAAGATTTATAGTTTCGTGTACTCACTTTACATGGATGGACTATGACAAATCCGTAGACACTGCCGAGGCAAGAGAGCTTGTGGCGGGACTTGCGGCGCTTGAGGAAAAATACGGTGTTCCCGTAATAGCTGTTGGTGATTACAATTCAACTATGGCAGAGGAAGCGTACTCGGTAATGACAGCGGCATATTCCTCGGGAAGAGACCATGCTGCCGAAAAAGTGAATATGGAATACAGGACCATGATACAGCCCGGAAAGGCAGGGAATGCACCCTCCACAGGCTCGTTCGTGCTTGATCATATTTTCTACACAAAGGACAAGGTTATTGGTGAAAAGTACGAGGTGTTTATAGGTCCCGAGGCTTACGCATACTCCGATCATCTTCCCCATATGCTCACATTCAAGCTTTATCACGAGCAGGCCGAAGAGCCCGAGGAGATTTTTGGACTTGAGGGACAGAAGCACACCTATGTTGGAGAAGCCACAACCAACGCGCCTGTGCTTTCCGGTAATACATTTGATGTAAAGAAATACAACGAGGTAGCAAGCGTTTATGTGGATAACATCAAGGGCGACGAGGGCTTCATTATCAGCGAGAACATTAATATAGGTCACTTTAAGGTATACATGACCTATGATGACGCGAAGATCTATCTTGCAGCAGAGGTAGACGATAAGGACTTCAAGGGAAGTGAGTCAACAACCTTCACACTTGGTACTCTTTTTGGAAATTCCGAGATAACTCTTGCAGCGGACGGCACACTTACAGATGATCAAGGTGTTGTATGTCAGGACGGATACAAGGTCTTTACCGCCGATAACGGAGAGGGCGGAAATATAGTAGTCTACGCGCTTGAGCTTGACCGCGCGGCAGTCATTCGTGTAAGAACAATGGCGCGCAATGCATCCGATATGTTCAACCTTACGGTTGTCAACAATGATGATTCGGGAACTGCCGAATACACCTTTGAGAATGAGAATGGTACAACAATAGGTCATACCTTCACACTTTCAACTAATCCAAACAGTGTTTATATTGAATCTGAAAACGCAACCTACAATATAGGTGTGGATGGCATCATTGCATCATTTGAGGCAGAGTTTGTTGTAAGCATTGATATCTCATGGAATGCTCCTGTGTTTACCTACACGGTTAAGACAGAGTGGGATGATGTCAATCACATAAATTCTCCTGTTGTCGGAAGCGGAGTATGGTCGACAGAGGGTGCGGATATTACGGTTACAAACCATTCTAATCAGGATGTTTCGGCAACCTTCAGCTTTTTGACAGCTGTTGCTGACAGCGGCATCGTTGGCAAGTTCACTTCTGATGAGGCGGGTGCTACAATTCTTACCGACAATACTGTAACGCTTGACAGTGCAAAGACACTTTCCGCAGCAACGGAAAGCACAGTTTACTTCTTCGTCACAGGCGGAAAGCTTACCGATGCACACAAGGACGGTGATACGATCGGTAATATCACCATTACTATTGCAGGCATTGGAAATAACTAAATATAAAATAAGGGAGGCATTTGCCTCCCTTGTTTTTTTATTATAAGCTATCCGCAAAGGCGGTAGCGAGTATATCGCAACGCTCATTATATTCGTGTCCTGCGTGTCCGTGTACCCAAACAAATGTTACATCGTGCCTTTCAAGCTGTGTGATAAGCTTCTGCCAAAGGTCAATGTTAAGAACCTCGGACTTATCCGACTTACGCCAGCCGTTTGTGCGCCATGAGTCAAGCCAGCCCTTGTTTATCGCGTCAACAAGATACTTTGAGTCAGATGTCAGCGTTACCTTGCAGGGCTCCTTGAGGATAGACAGTGCCTCAATTGCACCTGTGAGCTCCATTCGGTTGTTTGTGGTAACAGCCTCGCCGCCCGACATCTCCTTTTCTCGCGTGCCATAAACAAGAATAGCTCCCCAGCCCCCCTTGCCGGGGTTGCCGCGGCAAGCACCGTCGGTATATATATCAACATGCTTCATAGGATACCTCACAAAATTTTATATGAATATCTTACCATATATTTACTTGTTTTTCAATAGCAATATAAAAATTACTATTGCTTTTGGGGCTTGGAAAGGGTATAATATATATAAATGGAAATAAAAGGGGGGTATATATGAGTAATTTTGAGGAAAAGATGCTGTCATCCGAGCTCATTTTTGATGGCAAGGTCGTGCATCTCTATGTTGATACAGTCTCCTTGCCCGACGGGAACACCGCAACAAGGGAATATATAAAGCATCTCGGTGCGGTATGTGTCGTGCCTGTGACCGACGAAGGTGAGATAGTGCTTGTCAGACAGTATAGATATGCCATAGGTCGTGAATTACTTGAGATCCCTGCGGGAAAACTTGATTATAGAGGGGAGATCCCCGAGGAAGCCGCTCTCCGTGAGCTTCGCGAGGAGACGGGCGCGCATTGCGAGAAGCTCACCTCTTTGGGTGAGTATTACGGCTCTCCCGCGCTTATTTCGGAGCGCATATTCGTCTATCTTGCGGAGGGACTTACCTTTGGTGAGAGCTCACTTGACGAGGATGAATTCCTCACAGTTGAGAAGATACCTGTAGACGAGCTTGTTGAGATGATATGCGATGGCAAGATAACAGACGGTAAAACACAGGCGGCAGTGCTCAAGGCAGCACTTATCATTAATAAAAAGAAAAGGGAAGGATAAAAATATGGAAAATTTAAAGCTTAATTATAAAAAGACGATATTTGTGGGTCTCGCCTTTTTCCTAATTTCACTTTTCTGGCAGGCGTATGACTCAATAATCCCCAAGATGCTTATTGATAAATTCGGAATGTCACAGTTCTGGTCGGGCGTTATAATGGCATTTGATAACATACTTGCACTTTTTATGCTCCCCCTTTTCGGAACTCTTTCCGACAAGACTAAAACCAAGAGGGGAAGAAGAACTCCCTTTATAATCGTTGGTACGATTATCGCAGCAACAGCGCTTATCGGACTTGCTTGCGTTGACAATGTTCAACTTAAAAATATAGACACTATCTCGGCCGTTGTTGACCGCGAGGACAAAGGCTATAGCGAGGCTATGGAGATTCTTTACGACGCTGACCTTGAATATAGCGTTGAGGGAGAGCGAACAAAGCTTTCCGATAACTTCACAAAGGAAGAATTCGTAGGAAAATGGGAAAGCATCAAGGCAGGCGTTGATTATAGCAGCAAGGAAGGCAAAAAGCTTGCAGAAGATGAATACAGCTCCTTTGAGGTTGATTATATCACCCCTGCGCGTAAGGCTTATGCCGCAGAGTGTACCTCTGCCGCACCCTCCATACTTGTGGTCTTTATTAGCGTGCTTCTCGTAGTGCTTATTGCAATGGCGACCTTCCGCTCACCTGCAGTGGCGCTTATGCCCGATGTAACGCCTAAACCCTTGCGTTCAAAGGCTAATGCGGTGATAAATCTTATGGGAACATTTGGCGGAATTATCGTTCTTGTGCTTGGAATGGTGTTTGGCACGGGAAAACCGGTAAATGCGCTTATGAACTATATGCCTTTCTTCGCGCTTGTCGGCGGTATAATGCTTGTTGCTCTTGTTATCTTTCTTATCAAGGTCAATGAGCCTAAGCTCGTTCGAGAGATGGAGGAGACATCAGAAAAATATGGCATAGTTGATGTTGAGGAAAACGAAAAGAAATCAACGGGCGGTAAGCTCTCAAAGCCGCAGCTGCGCTCTCTCTTCTTCATTCTTGCATCGGTCATCCTCTGGTATATGGGATATAATGCCGTTACAAGTAAATATTCGGTGTATGCAGGAAATGTGCTTCAGCTTGACTATAATATGACACTTATCATCGCGCAGGCGGCGGCAGTTTGTGCCTATGTTCCTGCGGGCATAGTGGCATCAAAGATAGGCAGAAGAAAGACTATACTTGCGGGTATCGTATTCCTTGCAGTGGCATTCTTCGGTGCGTCCTTTATGGCCGCTCCTTGCAATGTCTGGGTGGTAAATATCTTCTTTATTCTTGCGGGAATTGGCTGGGCGACCATCAATGTAAACAGCTATCCTATGGTCGTTGAGCTTTCAAGCAGCGGAGATGTTGGAAAATACACAGGCTTCTATTACACCGCAAGCATGGCTGCGCAGACAGTAACACCTATGCTCAGCGGACTTTTGCTTGATTATGTGGGAATGAGAACGCTCTTCCCGTACGCAACAGTTTTCGTGGTTCTCGCATTCTTCACAATGTTCTGTGTACGCCACGGTGATGCCAAGCCCATGCCTAAGAAGGATGTGCTCGAGGCACTTGGCGAGGACTGATATGACGGTAGTATTGGCAATAGTACTCGTTTTAATAATCTCGGCAGTTGTCTATCTCTTCCTCGTTATGCCAAGGGCTATAGACGGGGCAGATATGGAGCTTCTGCGCTGTGACTATGCTCACAGGGGGCTTCACGGCGGTGGCGTTCCCGAAAATTCACTTGCGGCATTTGAGCGCGCGGCGTGTGCGGGCTACGGAATTGAGCTTGACATTCAGCTTACCAAGGACAAAAGAGTAGTTGTCTTTCACGATTACACTCTTGAAAGAATGTGCGGCGTCAAGGCAAAGGTGTCAGAGCTTACCCTCGCCGAGCTTCGCAGATGCCGTCTTGGGGGCACCGAGCAACATATTCCAACGCTTGTTGAGGCGCTTCGTCTGATTGACGGCAGGGTGCCTGTATTGGTTGAACTCAAGGGTGAGAGCCGTGATATGACTCTTTGCGGATACGCCGCAAGGATTCTTGATAACTATAGGGGGATATTCTGTATAGAGTCTTTCAATCCCGCTTTGCTTGCATGGTTTAAGAGCTACCGCCCGAGATACGCGCGCGGACAGCTCGTCACAGACCTTCGCAAGCGAGAGGGAAATAAGCTTCTTAACTTTGCGCTCTCGGGTATGCTTTTAAACTTTTTGTCCCGTCCTGATTTTATTGCGATAGACAAAAAGTGCCAGAAAAAGCTTTCATTCAAGATATGCGTAGGGCTTTTCAAGGCATCTGCCTTTGTCTGGACGGTGAATGAACCGAATGAGTTTATAGATGCACACAGAAGTGGAAAACACACTATTTTTGAAAGAATAAGACCGAGATTTTAATAAGAAAAAACAAAAAGATAACTTGCGATTTATCTGGGAGACGAACTCTCGCAGAGAGCCCAAGATTAAAAGTTTTGGTCGAGCTTTTGGAAAAGCTCGCGGGCCATAGGGCGGCGCCCTAAAAAACGGTGCTTTTCTTTGGCTGAAAGAGGCACAAAGAAAAAAGCTTGTGCTCTACGAGCCCTTCGCAAAAAAGAAATGCCGAGAGGAGAGTTTCGCGCTCTGCGGAGCGCGACAAGCACCTTTCTTGAAAGAAAGCGTGCTTGACACCAAAGAACTTCCATAGGGGTGCTCCGAATCTCATTCACCTGACCTGCCGATAAATCAAAATTTGAAATTCAATTAAAAGAGAAAAATAGTAAATACAAAAACATAGAACCAAAGGAGAAAATAATGTCTTATATTCCTTTTCCCGCTTATTATGACGATGCGCCTATAGACCTTCGCTTCGTTTATGCTGATGAAAAGCCTGCGGGCAAGCGAGGCTTCGTTAAATGCGTTGATGACCACTTTGAATTTGAAGACGGAACGGTTGCTCGTTTCTGGGGCACGAACTTCAATGGCGGCTCTTGCTTTCCCGATAAGGAGCATGCAGAGAAGATAGCTCTTCGACTTGCAAAATACGGTGTAAATATGGTGCGCTACCACCAGCTCGACGCCGAGTGGGATACACCCAACATATATGGACTCACAAAGGGACCTCACCAGAAGAGTACAAGTGAGTTTGACCCCGAGGCGATGGACAGACTTGACTATTTCACATACTGTCTTAAGGAGCAGGGTATCTATGTTTATATGGATATCTTTACCTACCGCCGCTTCAAGACGGCAGAGGGGATAGAGAATGCGCATCTTCTTCCTGATGCGGCAAAGCCCTACTGCTACTTCAATAGTCGTATGATAGAGCTTCAAAAGAAGGCTATCTATGACTTCTGGAATCACTACAATCCTTACACAAAGACGGTAAACAAGGACGATCCCGTCTTTGCTATGGGAGAGATAGTCAACGAGGCTGATCTCTTCTTGCAAAAGGTGCTCGTAGAGCCTTATGTTACAGAGTTCCGCGGACTTTTCAGAAAGTGGCTTGACGAAAACGGCATTGAGTATGATGCCGAGAACGGAGAGATAAACGAGCCTAATCACTGGTCGAACAACTATCCCGCGCTTAACGATTTCCGTGTTTATCTTACCAAAAAGTACTACACGGAAATGATGGACTACATGAAAGAAATCGGTGTAAAATTCCCGATATGCGGCACAAACTGGTACATAAACGACAGACTTGTTGACTGCAACCACATTTGTGATTTTATGGACGGTCACTATTATTACTACGACTGGAAGTGGGCGGATCATATTTGCGCGCACACAGCGCTTTCTCACGTCAAGGGAGATATTCTTACAAAGCTTGTTCATACAAGGACCTTTGATAGGCCATACTTCGTCTCCGAGTGGGACGTTCCGTGGCCGAATGCCTATCGTGCAGAGTCGCCTATAGTCTATGCCGCGCTCGGTTCGCTTCAGAATTTCGGCGGATACGCGATACACACCTATGCATACAGTAACACTCACGAGAGAATGAATATGCTCGGCAAGGAGATGACCTGCGATACTATCGGCGGAATTCGCTACCGTGAGGGAATATTCAGCACGTGGAACGATCCTGCAAAGTTCGGTCTTTTCTATCACGCGGCGCTCATTACAAGACGTGCCGACGTAACCCCTCTTGACGGTGTGAGATATGGAGTAAACGCTACCAGAGATGAGAATGGAAAGTTCTGCCAGGCTCTCACTCTTGCTCCCGAAAAGGTAAGAATCGGAACTGCCGTTGCGGGTGCTGAGTCGGTTGACGTTGTTCTTAATCACAACGATTCGCTCGTTAACGAGTCGGATGGTGAGGTGCGCTCCGAGAACGGTGAGATGTACAGAAGCTGGGAGAAGGGATACGGTACTATTGATACCGCGCGTACCAAGTGTGCTTACGGCTCTCTTGCGGAAAATGGCAGAATAGAGCTTGACGGACTCACAGTCGATTGCAAGACCGATTTTGCGGTAATTGCTTTGTCCTCTCTTACAAACGATGCGCTTGATAAGACGAATAATATTCTCCTTACCGCTGTCGGACGTGTTGAGAACACCGATGCGAAGTTTGACGGCGACAAGATGCTTGAATACGGACACGCGCCGATACTCGCAGAGGTCATTGAGGCGGAGATTGAGCTTCGCACCGATATGAAGAATATCGCGGTGTGGGCAATCAATGCCGAGGGCTTCTACGTTGGCAGACTTCCCGTAACGTATGAGGACGATGTGGCTAAATTCAGCATCGGAGCTGAGCACAAGAGCATTTATTACCTCATACAAGCAGAGTAACAAATCAAAATTTGAATTTATTCACAAACATAAAATAAAGGAGAAAAAGCATGTCTTACATTCCGTTTCCCGCGTATTATGATGATGCGCCAATTGATCTTAGGTTTGTGTATGCTGACGAGAAGCCGGCGGGCAAGCACGGCTTTCTTAAGTGCGTAGATGATCACTTTGAGTTTGAGGATGGAACTGTCGGCCGATTCTGGGGCACAAACTTTAACGGTGGCGCTTGCTTCCCCGACAAGGAGCACGCGGAGAAGGTCGCGCTTCGACTTGCGAAGATAGGCGTTAATATGGTTCGTTACCATCAGCTTGATGCCGAGTGGGATACGCCCAATATTTTCGCAATGACTAAGGGCCCCCGCTGTGCAAAGACGAGCGAGTTTGACGACGAGGCTATGGATAGGCTTGATTATCTTACGTACTGCCTCAAGCGCGAGGGTATCTACGTTTATTTGGATATCTTTACCTATCGCCGCTTCAAGTCCGAGGAAGGACTCGAGAACGCGCACCTTCTTCCCGATGCGGCTAAGCCCTACTGTTATTTCAATCCCCGTATGATAGAGCTTCAGAAGAAGGCTATCTACGATTTCTGGAACCATTACAACCCCTATACGGGTCTTAAGAATAAGGACGACCCCGTTTTCGTTATGGGTGAGATAGTAAATGAGGCGGATCTGTTTGTGCACAAGGTGCTCGTTGAGCCCTACGTTGCCGAGTACCGCAAGCTCTTCAGAGAGTGGCTTGATGAAAATGGACGCGAGTACGATGCTGAGAACGGTCCCATCAACGAGGAAAACCACTGGGTAGTAACCTCTCCCGAGCTTTACGATTTCCGCGTTGACCTTATGAAGAAGTACTTTACGGAAATGATGGACTATATGCGCGAGGTCGGCGTTAAGTTCCCGATCTGCGGAACGAACTGGTTTATTTCGGACGGAGTTACAAAGGCGAACCACGTCTGCGACTTTATGGACGGACACCACTATTTCTATGACTGGAAGTGGAAGGATCACATCTGCGCTCACAATTCGCTCTCTCGCTCGCAGGGCGGAATCGCGGGCAAGCTCGCATCGGTAAGAGCCTTTGATAAGCCCTATTTCGTTTCCGAGTGGGATATGCCTTGGCCGAACGCCTACAGAGCAGAGGCTCCTATCCTTTATGCGGCAATCGGCGCGCTTCAGAATTGGGGCGGATATACTATACACACCTATGCTTATTCTAACCGCCCTGAGAGAATGGATCTGCTCGGCAAGGAGATGTCCTGCGAGACCATTGGCGGAGTTCGTTTCCGCGAGGGAATATTCAGCACATGGAACGATCCCGCGAAGTTCGGTCTTTTCTATCACGCGGCTCTTATCACAAGACGCGGTGACGTATCACCTCTTACGGGTACGAAGTACGGTGTCAGCGCATTAAGAGACGAGAACGGAAACCTTTGCCGTGCGTTTGCTATCGCAGCAGAGAAGTGCAGAGTTGCGACTGCCGTTGGTAATCCCGATGCGTGTGACGTTGTTGTAGGTCCTCATCATCACTTCGTCGAGTTTGAGGACGGATTCGTTCGCTCCGAGAACGGCGAGCTTTACAGGAACTGGGAGAAGGGCTACGGAACTATCGATACCGCGAGAACGAAGTGCACCTACGGCTTCCTCGGTGAGAACGGCAAGATCGAGCTTGACGGTCTTTCGGTAGATTGTAAGACCGACTTTGCCGTAATCGCGCTCTCCTCTCTCACAAACGATGCGCTCGACAAGACCGACAGTATCCTTCTTAGTGCCGTCGGCAGAGCAGAGAACACAGATGCAAAATTTGACGGAGATAAGATGCTTGAGTACGGTCACGCGCCGATAATTGCAGAGGTAATTGAGGCTGATATTGAGCTTCGTACAGACAAGAAAAATCTTGCTGTTTGGGCGGTCAGCGCCGAGGGATTCTATGTTGGCAGACTTCCCGTGACTTATGAGAACTGCGTGGCTAAATTCAGCATCGGTGCTGAGCACAAGAGCATTTATTACGTTATCCACGCAGAATAAATTGGAGTTATTTATGAAAAGATGTTTCACATCGGCAGACATTCTTCTGCCCGACTTTAAGAGGGTAAATCCTCGCGCGTGGGCGGTCATTGCTTGCGACCAGTTCACGAGTGAGCCGAAATATTGGGAGAGCGCCCGCGAGATCGTAGCGGACGCCCCCTCGACACTTGATATGATACTCCCCGAGGTCTATCTTAACGAGACTGAGGAGAGAATACCCAAGATCAACGCGACGATGAAGGATTACCTTCGCGACCACCTCGTGTCTCATAAGGACAGTATGATCTATATCGAGCGCGAGCAATCGGACCGAAGTGTCCGTCGCGGAGTGCTTCTTGCTGTTGATCTTGAAGCTTACGATTACACGAAGGGTGCAACGTCGCTCATTCGCGCGACCGAGGCGACCGTTATCGAGAGAATACCGCCGAGAGTGGCAATACGCCGCGGCGCGTCTCTTGAGCTTCCGCACATAATGCTCCTTATCGACGACCCCGACGCGACTGTCATCGAGCCGCTTTCGATGGATAAGTGCGAATTGTCTTACGATTTTGACCTTATGCTTGGCGGCGGTCACATAAAGGGCGGATTTATAAGAGAAAGTGAGAAGGCAAGGCTTGGCGACTCACTTGACGCGCTTATCTCTCCTGAAAATATGAAAAAGAGATATGCTAAGGACGGACTCTCTCCGCTTCTTTTTGCGGTCGGCGACGGAAACCACTCTCTTGCATCCGCTAAGGCGGCGTACGAGGAGGTCAAGGCAAGGCTTGGCGAGGCGGCGAAGGCTCACCCCGCAAGATACGCGCTTTGCGAGGTGGTGAATATTCACGATCCCGCGCTGAAGTTTGAGCCTATCTACCGTGTAATGTTCGGAGTTGACCCCGAGGACGTTCTCAGGGAGCTCGGAAAATACGCCGAGGCTCTTTCGGGTAACATAGCGGCGCAGAAGCTTACTTACAGCTACGGCAAGGAAGTAAAGCGCGGCGAGATAGTTTTCGAGCATCCCACGCAACAGCTTACAGTCGGTACGCTTCAAACATTTATTGACAATTACATAAAAAAACACGATGGTGCGAGCGTTGACTACATTCACGGCGAGGAGTCTACGGCAGCTCTTTGTGCTGCTGACGATGCGATAGGCTTTGTTTTTGACGGAATGGCAAAGAACGAGCTTTTCAAGACCGTTATTTTTGACGGCGCACTTCCTCGCAAGACCTTCTCGATGGGTCACGCAGAGGATAAGAGATATTACCTCGAGTGCAGAAAAATAGTTGAATAAAAAAAGCCGATACGAAATTTCGTATCGGCTTTTTTTATCCGAGTGACCGGTTATAAAGCTTCATAAAGCTTTCTTCGGTCATACCGCCCGATTCGGGACCGGGATCGTTATCGTTTATAAATATTCTACAATCGGCTCCAACCGAGGGAGCAGTGTCCTTTTTGAAGATGCCCGCCATAACCGCGCCATGGTCGGTTCCGCCGCACTTATATAGCGAATGCTTATCACAGAAATTCTCAAAGAAGGTTTTGTCCTCGTCGCTAAGGTCGGGGTGATGAGTTTCAAAACCCATAATTCCCAGATCAAGAAGCTCGTTGGCACGGCTCTCGCGTACGCCTCGTGGATGCGCCATAACAGGAACACCGCCTGCCGCTATCACAGTCTCAATGACCTCTTTTGCGCTCGGCTTAAGGGGTACTGTTGAATCGTGAATGAGCTGCATAAGCTCGTCCTCATACTTTACAACCCAAGAAAAGTTTGCCTTAAAGAGCGCGTGCATTTCCTTTTCGCTGTAAAGACCGCGCCTAAGAAGTGATGCCTGTACTTGATTTCCGCAGAAGAAGTTGTTATCGGGAAAATCGTCGAGCACTTCCTGCCACGATATTTCGCGCGTAAGTGTGCCGCGCTTCTGTCCCCACTCGAAGAGAAGCCTTATGCGTTCTGTCTGCATAAAACCGATGCGCTCAAGAAGTGCCGACATTTTTGCATTTTGCGGATTAAAATCAAATCCGCACATATGAAAGCCCTCGGCAACCGTAAATTCACAGCCGAGAAGGGTGAGTATTCCTTTTTTGCGAGCTGCCTTGCGTAGCTCATACGTGCCGCGCACGGTATCGTGGTCGGTGAGTATCAGCGCCTTATGACCGATCAGGTCTGCAAAATCAACGAGTTGAGTTGGTGTTTGGTCGCCGTCGGAATAGAGTGAATGAAAATGACAGTTTGCAAAGCTTACCATAATAGATCTCCTTACTTACCCTTGTAGGCGCAAAGCTTGCGTATAGGGCAGATGTCGCATTTTGGGGAGCGCGCAGAGCAGGTATCTCTACCGAACTGCACGATTCGGTGGCAGAAGTCTGACTGCTCCTCGGGTATTACAAGCTCTGACATTATCATTTCAACCTTTGTTGGATCTTTGAGCTTTGTGTCGTACATGCCAAATCTGCCGCAGATGCGTATGCAGTGTGTGTCAGCAACTATGGCGGGCTTATGGTAGATATCGCCAAGGATAAGATTTGCAATCTTTCTGCCCACACCGGGAAGCAGGAGCAATTCGTCCATACTGTCGGGCACAAGACCGCCAAAATCGTCGCGCACCATCTCGCACGCGCGCTTTATGCTGTCTGCCTTGGTTCTGAAAAGCCCGCAGGGGCGCACGATATTTTCAATATCCTCAAGCGGTGCATCTGCAAGAGATGAGAGTGTCGGATACTTTGCAAAGAGCTCACGGCAAACAATATTCACTCTCGCATCGGTGCACTGTGCCGAAAGTCTGCCCATAACGAGAAGCTTCCACGGCTCGCCGTCATATTCAAGCGCGCATACCGACTCGGGATATATCCCTTTGAGCTCTTCCACTATCTGTGCGATAAGAGCTTTCTTCTCCTTTTTTGTCATATTATTTTTTGGGAACGGCAAAATATGTGCCGATATGTCCGCCGTCAAGAAGGGTATAGAGTATCTCGGGGTCATGTCCGTTAAGTATAAACATCGGTATTCCCGCATCGGTCGCAAGCTTTGCTGCATTGAGCTTTGCTATCATTCCGCCCGTGCCGCGCTCGGTGCCGGCACCGCCTGCCTTCTGGTAAAGCTCATCGTCAATTATGTCAACTCGCTCAATAAGGCGCGCGTCGGGGTTCTTTCTCGGGTCGGAGTCGTAAAGACCGTCTATATCGGAAAGATTTAAAAGAAGATCGGCGTGGCAGACCTGTGCAACATATGCCGAGAGAATGTCATTTCCGCCAAACTTTGTAAGCTCGTCTGTTGAAATTGAGTCATTCTCGTTTACTATCGGTATGCAGTTCATCTCAAGCAGACGGTTAAAGGTGTTCTCGGCAGCCGCGCGACGCACGGGGTTTGTAAGTACATCCTTTGTCATAAGTATCTGTGCCACAGTATGGCCGTAGACCGAGAAGAATTTATCGTATATCTTCATAAGCTCGCTCTGACCGATCGCCGCCATAGCCTGCTTTTCCTCGGGAGTTGAGGGGATGTGGCCAAATCCCACCTTTGCAACGCCGGCACTTACCGCACCCGACGAAACGATAACCACCTGCTTGCCCGAGTTCTTTATATCCGAGATCACCTTAACAAGAGCCTCTATCCTGCGAAGGTTAAGATGCCCTGTTGCATGGGTGAGTGTTGAGGTGCCGAATTTTATGACTATGCGGTCACTGTCTCTGAAAAATTTCATAAAAATCATTTCTTCCTGCAAAAAATATTTCAAAATCTCTTCCAAAATACCGAAATATGTATTATAATAGAGATGATATAATATTATACACCGAAATTTTAAATATTTCAAGTATAAAAGATAAATTGGAGGATTTGTTTATGAAACAAAGGTATACCATCACCATTTCCGATATCGAAATGAATGTCGTAAGTGACGAGTCTCCCGAGGCTGTAGAGGCGCTTGTTGGCATCGTTGACAGAAAGATGAGGGAGCTCACCCTTATGAGCAAGCGTTGCTCAAAGAGTGAGGCGGCTATCCTTTGCGCGCTTGACTACTGCTCTGATAAGATAAAGGCGCAGAGAAAGATCAAAGCGCTTGAAACAAAGCTTGCCTTCACAGAGACTGCTCTTGATGAACTTCAGGCCGAAAATGACGAGCTCCGTCGCGAGCTTGCCGAGGCAAAGGGCAACTGATATGACAAAAAGACCCGAGCTTCTGTCGCCCGCAGGCTCACGCGCGGCATTTGATGCCGCTATTGAGGCGGGGGCAGACGCGATATATCTCGGACTCTCCACATTTAATGCAAGGATAAACGCAGATAACTTTACCCCCGAGGATATAGGCGCGGCAATAGCACGCGCGCACGCCTACGGGGTTAAAGTTTATGTAACACTCAATACAGTAGTCTTTGACAGAGAAAGGGAGGACTTTCTCCGCACTGCAGAGGCTGCCTATCTTGGAGGTGCAGATGCCCTTATAGTTGCCGATATAGGTGCGGCATCGCTTCTTCGCCGACATATGCCCGATATGCCACTTCACGCAAGCACACAGTTTTCGGGTCATAATGTAGCGGCGGCAGAGGAACTTGCCTCTCTTGGATTTTCAAGAATGGTCTGTGCGCGCGAGATGAGCGAGGATGACTTGCGATATTTTACGAAAAATTCTCCTATTGAGGCAGAGGTGTTTGTTCACGGTGCGCTATGTGTTTGTCATTCGGGGCAGTGCCTTTTCTCCTCACTTGTAGGGGGACGAAGCGGAAATCGCGGTGAGTGCGCCCAACCCTGCCGTTTGCCCTATAACGCGCACCGAGGCAAGGAGAGCTATCCTCTTTCCTTAAAGGACTTGAGCCTTGCTATGCATGTAGACAAGCTTATTGATATGGGCGTTGCGTCCTTTAAAATAGAGGGAAGAATGAAGTCGCCCGAATATGTGCGCGATGTCACAAGGATATGGCGCAGACTTATAGACGAGAATCGAGGGGCAACTGCGCGTGAGATGGCAGAGCTTGCCGAGATATTCTCGCGAGGCGGATTGACAGACGGATATTTCACAAAGAATATAAATTCAAAAATGCTCGGAGTGCGCTCCGAGAGCGACAAGAGAACGACGCGTGAGCTTGTCGCCTTTGACGGAATAAAGAGACGAGTGGCTGTTGATATGGAGGTAAGGATAAAGGAGGGCGAGCCCTCATCACTTACCGTAAAGCCACACGGTGTCACGGTGCTTGGTGCTGTGCCCGAGAGGGCGATAAATGCGCCGCTTGATAAGGCGGCGGTTCTTAAGAATATCTCAAAGCTCGGCGGAACGCCCTATGATGCAAGAAGCATAGAGATTGAGCTTGATGAAGGGCTGATAATGCCTGTTTCCGCAATAAATGCACTTCGCCGCGAGGCATTTTCCTCGCTTGTCAAGTGTGATCGAGATGAGTCAGATCTCAAGCCCATTTCTAAAATCAAGCCCAAGGGAAAGCAAAGCGGCGAGAGAAGCGCTGTATTCTATGAGCCCAAGAATATCCCCGATGCGGCAAAGGAATTTTTTGATGTTATATATACGCCATTGCACCTTTATGACTGCCGTTTTGATGGCGTAATGCTTCCACCCGTTATTTTTGACGGGGAGCGCGAGGAGATTGAGAAAATGCTCGCCGATGCATCGGCGAGAGGCGCTAGACACGCGCTTGTCGGCAATATAGGTCATATTGATATGGTGCGTCGCGCGGGACTTGTCGCACACGCCGATTATAGAATGAATATCACAAGTGATGAGAGCGCGGCTGCCGTAGAGGCACTCGGATTTTGCGATATGATAGTCTCGCCCGAGCTCACTCTGCCGCAGATACGCGATATTGGTGGAAACAGACGGGCAGTTATCTATGGCAAGGCAGTGCTTATGACACTTGAAAAATGTGTTATAAAGGATATCTGTGATTGCGAAAAATGTGAGCGCGAGGGCTTTGTGTATCTTACAGACAGACGGGAAGTGCGTTTTCCTGTGCGTCGTGAGTGGAAGCACAGAAACCTTGTTTTCAACGCAATACCGATATATATGGCAGATAGAGCCGAGGCGCTTTCCAAGGCAAGGATATCGGGAGGACATTTTGTCTTCTCCGACGAGAGTCGCGGAGAGATAGAAAAAATTATTGAGGCGTACCGAAAGGGAAGCGCGCCTCTTGGCAGAGTAAGAAGGATAAACTGATTTTGGGAGAATTTATGGATAATCGCTTTGAAAGAGAAGCTCTTCTCATAGGTGAGGAGGGAGTTCTTAAGCTGAATGGCGCCCGAGTTGCACTTTTCGGTGTCGGGGGCGTTGGCAGTTATGCCGCAGAGGCGCTTGCACGCGCGGGGGTCGGCACACTTGACCTTGTTGATAACGATACTGTCAGCGAGACAAATATCAACCGTCAGCTTTGCGCACTCACAAGCACGGTGGGTAAACTCAAGGTAGATGTTGTGGCAGAGAGATTGCTTGACATAAATCCCTTGATGAAGGTCAATAAATATGCCGTATTCGTTCTGCCCGAGACTGTCGGGGAATTTGATTTCTCGGCTTACGACTATGTCGTTGATGCTATCGATACTGTGTCAGGCAAGCTTGCGATAATTGAAGCCGCTACGAGGGCGGGAGTCCCCGTCATCAGTTGCATGGGTACGGGCAACAAGCTTGACCCAACAGCACTCACAGTGACTGATATTACAAAGACCGATACCTGTCCGCTTGCACGCGTTATGCGCCGTGAGCTTCGTGAGCGAGGAATAGCGCATCTGCGCGTGGTATATTCCACAGAGCCCCCGAGAAAGCCTGTGCGGGATTTGAGGACAGAGGGAGGCAAGAGTGTTCCTGCAAGTATATCCTTCGTTCCCTCGGTCGCAGGACTTATCGTGGCAGGAGAGGTCATAAAGCACATTGCGGAGGTCAACTGAAATGGCAAAGATAAAATGGAAGGGTGGCGCGCTGATAGCGCCCCTGCCACCTGTTATGGTGAGCTGTGGAAGTCTTGAGAAGCCAAATATCATCACCGTTGCGTGGACGGGTATTATAAATACTATTCCGCCCAAGACCTATATATCGGTGCGTCCGTCGCGCCACTCATACTCACTTATTAAGGAAAGTGGCGAGTTTACGATAAACCTTACTACTGCAGAGCTTGTAAAAAGCGCAGACTACTGCGGAATATATACAGGGGCAAAGGTGGACAAATTCGCAAAATGTAATCTTCACGCCGAGGCAGGAAGTGAGGTGTCCTGCCCATCTGTGGCAGAGAGCCCTTTGTGTCTTGAGTGCCGCGTGAGCGATGTTATTTCGCTTGGAACGCATGATATGTTCCTTGCTGATATCGTGTCGGTGTCTGTTGACGAGTCGCTTATTGACGAAAAAGGCGCGCTCCATCTTGACCGTGCACATCTTGCTGCTTTTGCTCACGGAGAGTATTTTGAACTTGGCAAGAAGATAGGAAGCTTCGGGTTTTCTGTTAAAAAGAAAAAGAAGCATGCGGGGGGAAAAAATACTGGGAGAGCTCCCCACAAGGATAACAAAAAGAGGTAAAAAACTTGGTTTTTTACCTCTTTTTGTGTATTTCGTAGAATTTGCAAAAAAGCAAGAATTCTTCTTGACAAGCAGTCATAAAAAATAAATCCTATGGAAAACTCTATGGAAACTGTGGAAAACCTTGTATTTACGGCATTGTTTTGAGGTCCCCAAAAGGGAGTGCCTATGGAAAACTCACGGAAAATTCTGTCAAGAGCATTTGTCGAAAAAAACCACTTTCTGCGTTTTGCACAAATTTAACAAAAATATCTCACAGAGCAGCTTATATAGCGCAGATAAGCTTTTCTATTTCGGTGTATGCCTTTGCCGAAAGCTTGAGCGCGGTATCGGTCTCGGCACAGAGCAGAAGGGCGCGTTCAAGGCGCTCGCGACTCGTTTTTGATACTGCAGAAATATAATTTTTTGCTGTATATTCACTTGCTCTCTTTTGCGGGCGGCTGATAGCTGTTATCACATCATCAAGCGATGCGCCTCTTGAGACAAGTGCCTTTGTCATTAGAAGATTTCCAATAACTGTTGATATTTCAGAGAATATATGGAGTGGGTCAACACGGTTGAATTTCATAACGGCAAGAGCCGCCAGAGCAAAGTCATTTCTTCCCGCAAGCAGGGCATTGGTAAGGGCAAATGCGTTGTCCTCGAGTGTGATACAGCACACATTTTCAATGTCAGCCTCGGTAACATTTTTTCTGCCGTGCTCAAGAAGATAAAACGAGAGCTTGTCTATCTCCGACGAGAGAGTGAACATAGAGGACGCACAGCGCTCTATAAGCTTGCGGCAGACAAAATCGTCGCACTCAATTCCATTGTGATAAAAATGCTTCTGGCACCACGCAACAAGCTTTGCAGGGGTAGCAGGCTCAAAATGCACGGGAGTGATATACTGCGAGAGCTTTTTGAGCATCTTTGAAGGGGATTTTGGCAGATATCCCTCCTCAATTCCCTCAGCACTGAGGCTTATTATAAGAACATTATAGTCATATTCCTCAAGCGACTCAAGCACCTCGTATAGCTCTTCAAGCTCCTTCTGGCGCATAGTGGTCAGGTCAAGTCCGCTTACAGATACGATCTTTTTGTCGCTCATCATCGGCAGGGGAGTAAGCGCATCAAGAAGGGCGGCGCCACTGAAGGTGGTGTTGTCAAGCCTCATGTCGTTGAAAAGGGCAAAGCCCTCATCGGGGCAGACAGCCTCGCGCGCCGCATAAAGAGTATGGAGCTTGAGGTAGTCCTCGTCACCAAAGAAGAGAAAACCACCCGAAAGCCCTTTTTTCATAAGACGGCGAAAATCATCGCCTTTGATAATATACATTTCTGCCTCCGAACATTTTATATAAATATTATACCACTTAAATAATAATTCGTCAATATAGAGGAAATTTTAATATAAATTAAGAAAAAACTCTTGACAAATCGGGCAAGATGTGGTTTAATATATGATGTCATTGTATAAGCGTGAATTTTGCCCAAGGCAAACGCTTCCGGAAAAAATTCCGGATATATCACGATGTCCGGAGTTATTTAACATTTAAGGAGGTGCAACAAAAGCTCAGAACTTACCAGCCCAAAAAGCGTCAGAGAAAAAAAGAGCACGGCTTCAGAAAGAGAATGGCTACTGCAGACGGTAGAAATGTACTTAAGAGAAGACGCGCTAAGGGCAGAAAAAGACTGACCTACTAATTTTTAAGGATCGTTAAGAATTCTTAAATATAGAAAACCGCCGATGACCAAGGAGACCTATCAGATTTCCGTGCGCATCGGGGTTTTTGTTGTAAGGACTTTTTCTGAATTAAGATTATGAAAAATTTAGCGATTAAGGAAAATCATCTGTACAACAAGGCGTACAAAAGAGGGAAGAGATCAGTTGGAAAATATACGGCGGTGTATATTCTTCGTGATCTTCGGGCGCACAGGATTATGCTTGAGAATCCCGAGAAGAAATACCTCAACAGACTTGGCATTGCGGTGTCAAAGAAGATAGGGAACGCCGTTTGCCGCAATCGTGCAAAGAGGATAATCCGCGCCGCTTACCGTAGCATTGAAGGCGAGCTCATGACGGGCTTTTTGGTCGTCATCAGCGCGCGCACTGCTATTGCGGGAGCAAAGAGCACCGACATTGAGCATGAGCTTCGATGTGCCTTCGGTGAGCTTCAGATGTACAGAAAAAACAAGGCGTCAGCAGAGACTGACGAAAAAACAGAATGAAGTATGTTTGCATTTGGCTAGTCCGCTTTTATCAAAAATTCTTATCGCCGTTAAAACGAAATCCGACATGTAGGTTTACCCCTACATGCTCTGCCTATGCTGTTGAAGCATTTACGAAACGCGGCTTTTTTGTGGGACTTTATTTGACTGTTACGAGGATACTGCGGTGCAATCCGTTTTGTGCCCCAGGGTATGATCCCGTACCGCCAAAGAGAATCCCAAAATATCGGAGAGACGACGGCAGCCAGCAAAACGAAAACAATGACGAATAATTATGAGAGGAAAATCAGCTTTTTCTGCTGATATGATATCTTATGGAATCTATTTGGGATATAATCAACATACCTATGGGCTATGTTATGAGATTCCTCAATAATATTTCGGGAAATCAGTATATCATCGCTCTTTTCCTGTTTGCAATCTTTATTGAGATTCTTCTCATACCTCTTGGTATCAGCCAACAGAAAAATTCAATTAAGCAAGCAAGGCTTCGTCCCAAGGAAATGGCTATCCGCAAGAAATATGCGGGTCGTGATGACCAGGTGACGCAGCAAAAAATAACCGAGGAGATACAGGCTCTGTATCAAAAGGAAGGCTTCAGTCCCTTCTCGGGCTGTCTGCCCCTTCTTATCCAGATGCCGGTTCTTTTAGCTCTTTACTATATCGTTCTTAACCCGCTCAAATATATCTGCCGCCTTTCAACCGATGCTATCAACAATGTTATCACTGTTGTAAAGAACTTTACCGGCAAGAACTATGACGCAACAAGAACGATCGATCTTATGGACGATGTCAGAGTCATAATCAATGAGCACGGAATAGATCCCTTCAAGTCTATTGAGGGCTTTGCAGAAAAGATTACATCTGCGGCAGACCTTCCCGAGCTCTCTGTATTTGGACTCAACCTCGCAGGCACTCCCAGTTTCACTAACTTTGACTGGCTCTTGCTCGTTCCTGTTCTTACCTTCGTGGCATATTTCTTCAGCATGAAGCTCAACCGCAAGTTCAGCTATCAGGCTACTACCGCGCAGGATAAGCAGACGGGCTGCTCCAACAAGATGATGGATGTCACAATGCCTCTGATGAGTGTGTGGATCTGCTTTATGGTCCCCGCTGCTGTAGGTATCTACTGGATATTTAAGAGCATTATAGGCGTTCTCAAGCAGTTTGTTCTTCACAAGGCAATGCCTACTCCCGTATTTACAGAGGAGGATTATAAGGCTGCCGAGAAGGAATATGGCGCAAAGCCCGAAAAGGCACCCAAGAAGAATTCGAGTGGCAAGCCTGTTCGTTCGCTCCACCACATTGATGACGAGGATTTTGCTGACACCGCACCCGCGGCGGCAGAAAGACGCGCGCGTGAGGAGGCCGCAGAGGCGAAGGAGCCCGACACCGATGAAGCAAAGGGTGGCGTTATTGAGGCAGCTCCTATAAAGGACGACAAAAAGCCCGAGAAGAAAAACAAAAAAGAAGACTAAAACAGACAGGTGGATAATAAAGTGAAAAAAGAAGTAATAGTAAGCGCAAAGACCGTTGACGAGGCTGTCGCTCTAGCGGCAAGCGAGCTCGGTGTTCCGGTAGACGCTATAGAATATACCGTGCTTGAGGAGCCCAAGAAGGGACTCTTTGGAATCGGCGCGGCACCCGCAAAGCTCTCTGCTACCCTTAAGGGCGGCGAGAACGATGCGCTTGCCTTCATCAATAAGCTTCTTGCCGACATGAATATTGAGGCAAAAGTAGAGATGAAGGGCGGAGAGGAGAGCGACAATAAGATCATCACCGTTGAGGGCGATGGCGCGGCAGTGCTTATCGGTCACCACGGAGAGACACTTGACTCCCTCCAGTATCTTGCAAACCTTGCCGCTAACAAGAGAGTAAACGGCATCAAGAGAGAGTTTGTAAAGATAACAGTCGATGTTGAGGGCTACCGTGCAAAGCGCGAGGAGACCCTCCGTGCTCTTGCAAGAAAGATGGCACAGAAGGTGCTTAAGTACAAGAAGAGCGTCATGCTTGAGCCTATGAACCCCTATGAGAGAAGAATAATTCACTCCGAGGTTCAGAAGATAAGCGGAGTTTCCACAAACTCCATAGGCTCTGAAAATAACCGCAAGGTTGTTATGTATCTTGATACAAAAGCAGAGTAAATAAAAAAGACCGATATGAATTTTCATATCGGTCTTTTTTTAGGCCATGGAAGCAAATAAAAACGCCGACACATTGTGTCGGCGTTTGTGTTGTTAATAATTAACCAACTGCAGGCTCGTCAGGAGTCTGTGTGTTTGTTGTGGGCTCACCTGTGGGAACTGTATC
>JAZOSH010000020.1:0-13849 GCA_045656985.1 Eubacteriales bacterium
GTCAAGCGGATCTTTGTTAAGGAGCGCCTCCATCTCGCCCTGTGGCATTGAGAAGGGGTTATGAGTGAACTCAATTGCACCCGTCTCCTCGTTAAGTCCGTACATCGGGAAGTCGGTGATAAAGCAGAACTCGAACTTCGAGGTGTCAACAAGACCCATTCTTGCACCAAGCTCGTTTCTTATCTGACCTGCGAGCTTATCTGTCTTATCGGGAGCGTCGGAAATGAAGAAGAGAGTGTCCTCCTCCTTAAGTCCGAGCATATCTACAAGCTGCTTCTGCTTTTCGTCCGAGAGGAACTTTACGATGGGGCCCTTGAGCTCCATGCCCTCAAGCACGGATATATATCCAAGACCCTTCATACCGATAGACATAGCAAAATCAAGCATCTTCTCAAAGAAGGACTTGGGCATTACGGTACAGTGAGGAACTACGATGCCGCGAACCTGCTTCTTCTTGAAGGGCATAAAGTCAACGTCAACGAAGAAGTCGGAAAGATTCTCTATGAGAAGTGGATTGCGAAGATCAGGCTTGTCGCTACCGTACTTTGCCATACTTTCGGCATAGGGTATGCGTCTGAAGGGGGGCTTGCTTACCTCTTTGTCGGTAAACTCGCAGAATGCACTGTAAAGCACCTCTTCTGCAACTGCGAAAACATCCTCCTGCGTAGCAAATGCCATCTCAAAATCAAGCTGATAGAACTCTCCGGGTGAGCGGTCAGCTCTCGCGTCTTCATCACGGAAGCAAGGAGCTATCTGGAAATACTTATCAAAGCCCGAGGTCATAAGCAGCTGCTTGAACTGCTGGGGCGCCTGCGGGAGAGCATAAAACATTCCCTGATGCTTTCTGCTGGGCACAAGATAGTCACGCGCGCCCTCGGGAGAGGAAGCGGTAAGAATAGGTGTTTGTATCTCGACAAAGCCCATATCCTCCATCTTGCGACGAAGGAAGCTCGTTATCTTCGAACGGAACAAAATGTTATTGTGAACTGCGGGGTTACGAAGGTCAAGGAAGCGGTACTTAAGACGCGTGTCCTCCTTTGTCTTCTTCGACTCGCTTATCTCAAAGGGCAACTGCTTTGTTACCTCGCCAAGCACGGTAGCACTCTCAGCGCGAAGCTCTACCTCGCCCGTTGCGATCTTGGGGTTGACTGTCTCGGCATCACGGAGCTGAAGCTCGCCCTCAAAGGACACCGTGTACTCCTTACCGATTCCGTTTATCATATTCTCGTCATTTATAACGACCTGTGTTACACCGTAGTGGTCGCGAAGGTCAACGAAGATAACTCCGCCGTGGTCGCGAATGGTATCGATCCAACCTGCAAGTCTTATCTTTTCTCCAACCTGAGCTCGTGTCAGCTCGCCGCAGTTATGCGTTCTGTAGCAATTCATATCCTGCCTCCTGTATATAAATAAATTATCTGCAATTTTCGTGGTAAAAAACAAAAACGCCCGCCAAAACTCCGCAAAAAACGAAATTTTGAGGGACGAGTAAGACCCGCGGTGCCACCCACATTGGCGCAATATAAATATATTACACCCGCTTTTTTATTCTTTTTTACCGTAGGGATATTCCCTATGTAGTGTTGCTCTTCCTACTACTCGCTTTATCGGAGCTTTCAGCCCAAGACTCCGACTCTCTTTCAAGCTTTCCACAAAGGAGAGGTCTACCCGAGTAGTGTACCATATTTTGCAAGTGTTGTCAAGTGTTTTTGCAAGGTTTCAAAAAATTTTTGACTTATTTCCCGCATTTATTTTTGAGTTTTGATTTTTTATTCGACAAAAGTTGCATTTTGGCAAAAAAGGCGGGAGGGCAAGCCCCTCCCATAATATAATAAATTCATTAATATTGCGATGTTGCAAAAAGATCATTTATGCTTACGCCCAAAGCTACTGCAATCTCGTCCAAAAGAGCAATATCCGGACAGCTTTTTCCACGTTCCCATTTTGAAACGGCTTGTGGAGAAACTGAACAATGTTCTGCGAGATCAATCTGACGCATATTTGCTTTATTACGTAGCTCTACGATCCTCTGACCAAATTTTGTCATATCAATCAAGGTATTTCTCCCCTTTCAATCGTTGCAAGGCAAGTCAAAGACTTATCTGTATTCATCCAAAATTGCCATATACTTCGGATTTTTAAGAAGTTCGGCACGTCTGCCACTCGTAGCATTAGCGCGACAATCAAGATTGAATTTGAAGAAATTCCCCATCTTTGCTTCGTCGTAGCGGTCAAAAGCGCGATTTAGAGCTTCGTTTTTCACTCTGATTTCCACTATCTTTTTCATCGCATACAAATTTTTCTCCATAACAGAAATCACTTGTTCATCTGTTGCGCCACGATTTAACAAGTCATTTTCCATTCTTCCGAGGAAAGAGTTTACGAGCATAAGGAAAAATGCTTCACCGGTTTCTTCAAATGCGGATAGCATCAGCTTACCATATCGTAATGCACGTGTTGTTTTTTCTTCCATTGAAATCGACGGATTAAAGAAAAGTGTTCTGCCAAGCTTATCTGCCGCAAAATCGACAAGCTCATACATATTCTTTTGAACGTGGAAATAATATTCGCTTGTGTCTTTTGCAAACAGCTGCTCGATTTTTTGACCACTTGTGGTATACCAATCGGTGAATTTTGTTTTGTAAATCTCACGTGCTTCTTCCGTTTTGCCTTCCGCATGAAGAATTTTCGCGCGCATATTCCACGCACCAAGCCGTAGACTTTCTTCGGTGCAGCCTTCCAATATCTTTTCGCAGATGGCACGAAATTCTTCCTTGTGTTCAATCAGAACAGCGGGATCGTTATCAGCCAAGTCACCGCCAAGATTCCACATATAGTAATGCATGATCCAATAATCATTCGGATAATCTCGGTGTGCTTTGACGATGATCTCTCGACCCTTTTTCTCGTTCCAATGCTTTCTGTACAGAGCAATTATCTCGTCGATCTCGGCTTGGATCTTTTCTTGATTGTAACCCATAAGCTCATCGAGTGTTACTCCAAAGTAATACGCTAAAGGTTGCAAGAGTGTAATGTCAGGGTAGGTATCGCCTCGCTCCCATTTACTTACTGCAGCACAGGTAACATTCATCGCAACAGAAAGCTGATCCTGAGTAATATTTTTTGCTGTACGCAAACGTTTAATGTTTGCACCAATAGTCATTTCCATAACCATACCTCCAATGAGACAAAAGTAAGCTGACGTCTGCTTCTGCTTATATTATATCATAAAAAAATTTTCAGTAAAGGTATTGTTAGGAAAATTTATATTAACCACAAGTTAAAAAATAGTAGTAGTAAGAAAAAGCGCACCTGTCTTATTGCAGGTGCGCTAAAATATTTTTTTGACGGGGCATTCGTGAATGCCCCTACGACATTTTTCCTTTATTCTATAAACATCGCATCTCCGAATGAGAAAAATCTATATTTTTCCTCTACGGCTATCTTGTATGCCTTCATTATCTCATCGCGGTCGTAGAATGCCGAAATGAGCATAAGAAGGGTGCTTTCGGGAAGATGAAAGTTGGTGATGAGCGCATCAACTGCCTTGAATTTATAGCCGGGATAGATAAAGATTCCCGTGTCTCCCGACATCGCGTGAACTACTCCGTTTTCGTCAGAAGCGCTCTCTATGGTGCGACAAGAGGTAGTTCCAACGCAGATGAGTCTGCCGCCTGCCTTGCGGCGCTCGTTGATGATACGCGCGCTTTCCTCGCTGACGCTGAAAAACTCGGTGTGCATCACATGCTCATCAAGCCTGTCAACCTTCACAGGTCTGAATGTGCCAAGTCCCACATGAAGCATAACGGGAGCTATGGCAATTCCCTTCTGCTTAATTCTCTCGAGCAGCTCGGGAGTAAAATGCAGTCCCGCCGTGGGTGCTGCCGCCGAGCCTTCCTCACGCGCGTAGACCGTCTGATAACGCGAGTTATCGCGGCAACGCTCCTTTATGTAGGGCGGCAGGGGCATAATGCCTATCTCGTGGAGAATGCTGTATATATTCTCGTGCTTTTCCCTGTCATATTCAAATTTTATTATGCGGTTGCCCTCGTCAAGAATCTCGGATACCTCACCTTTAAGTATGCCTCCACCAAACTCAATGCGCGAGCCGACGCGGGCGCGCTTACCGGGTTTTACAAGGCATTCCCAAGTGTCGAGGTCTCTCTGACGAAGGAGAAGCAGCTCAACGGGCGCCTCCTCATTACCCTCTTTATTTCCGTAAAGACGGGCTGGAATGACCTTTGAGTCATTGACGACGAGCACATCGCCCTCTTTCAGATAATCAATTATATCTGAAAAAATCTTGTGTTCTATTGTTTTATTCTCTCTGTGAAGCACCATAAGGCGCGATGAGTCTCTTACATCGGCGGGGTGCTGGGCTATCAGCTCCTCGGGGAGATCATAATAGAAATCCGAGGTGAGCAGATCTGTTTTATGTTTTGTATTTACGATTGCCACGAAGTCTTCCTTTTTCATTGTAATTTTATTATTTTGTATTGACAACTTGTTTTGCTTGTGATATTATATCCCTTGGATAAACATATAATAGTGATAGAGGTGCATTTTGCAACCGACAATACGCAAGGTAGCCGTTACCAATTGAGCGTATTTGCCGAGTGCCAAGTGCCGAAGTCGCGTCGCACGGCGGCGATGTGTACTGGTCCTGGGGTTCACAGCCTCCGGATTGTCATCATAAAGATGGAGAGCTATCTGTTATTGTTCATAATTAGACGCCTGTGCGCCTATATTATATCACAATCACAGCTGGTTTTCAACCGGTTTTTTTCTTTTATTACGATATTTTTATAAAGCGAAAGGAAGATATTATGAGCAAATTTAAGCCTTCTGTATTTAGCGGCGCGGCTACCGCAATAATCACTCCCTTTAAGGACGGCAAGGTAGATTACGACGCATTTGGAAATATAATTGAAGATCAGATCGCAGGCGGTATCGATGCTATCGTCGTTGCGGGCACCACCGGTGAGGCCGCAACACTTACCCATGAGGAACACTGCGACTGTATTGAGTTCGTTATAAACAAAGTTGATCGTCGCGTCCCTGTTATTGCAGGTACAGGCTCAAATGACACAGCCTATGCTAATGAACTTTCAAAGTTCGCGTGCGATGCAGGTGCTGACGCGCTTCTTCTCGTTACGCCCTATTACAATAAGGCGACTCCCAAGGGACTTATCAAGAACTTCCTTGACACAGCCGAGAAGACCGACAAGCCGATAATTCTCTACAATGTTCCTTCGAGAACGGGCTGTAACATATCCCTTCCAGTCTACCGCGAGCTTGCGAAGCATGAGAGAATCGTAGCTGTTAAAGAAGCATCGGGAAATATAAGCGCTATTGCCGAGCTTATTGACGAGTGCGGTGACTACTTTGACATCTACTCGGGCAACGACGACCAGATAGTTCCCATTATGTCGCTCGGTGGCAAGGGCGTTATCTCGGTGCTCTCAAATCTACTTCCGAAGGAAACACACGACATCTGTAGGCTCTGCACCGAGAACAACTATACCGATGCGGCAGCTATGCAGCTCAAGTATTTAAAGCTTATAAATGCACTCTTCTGCGAGGTAAACCCCGTGCCCGTAAAGACGGCTATGGCGGCTCTCGGTAAGTGCACCGAGGAAATGAGACTTCCCCTTTGTGAGATGGAAAACGCAAATCGCGAGCGCCTTATAAACGCTATGAAGGCAGCAGGGATACTTTAAATTTCCTTACTTAAAAACAAGGACATAACGAAAGGTAACTTTTATGAAGAACATAATACTCTCGGGCTGCGGCGGACGCATGGGGCGCTCAGTGACCGAGGCAGTAGAGGCCTCGGGTGAGGCAAGAATAGTTGCGGGCGTTGATGTAAATGCATCGGCTCTCGGCACTACCTGCAGCTTTCCGGTATATTCCTCAATAGACGATTTCTCCGGCAAGGCGGATGTCATTATAGACTTCTCGCATCATAGTGCACTTCCCTCTCTCATAAGCTATGCAATATCCCATAAAACTCCCCTTGTAGTAGCCACCACAGGGCACACCGACGAGGAGAGGCAGATGATGATCGAGGCCTCTGAAAAGATTGCTATCTTCTTCTCACGCAATATGTCGATAGGAATTAATCTACTTATTGAGCTTTGCAAAAAGGCGTCGGCGACACTTGGAGAGGATTTTGATATTGAGATAATTGAGAAGCACCACAACAAGAAGCTTGACGCTCCGAGTGGCACGGCGATGATGATAGCCGAGGCTCTTGTCGATGCGCGTGATGGTAATACAGAGTTTGTTTACGACCGTCACGATGTACGCCGCGAGAGACAGACGAGCGAGATAGGCATCCACGCAGTACGCGGTGGAACCATTGTTGGTGAGCACGATGTAATATTTGCAGGTAACAACGAGATAGTTACCATTTCACACACGGCTACCTCGCGTGAGATCTTCGCAAACGGAGCTATCAAGGCCGCACTTTTCATAGCCGATAAATCAACGGGATTTTATTCGATGACAGACCTTATAAATGAAAAATAAAAAAAGAAGGCAACATAAAGTTGCCTTCTTTTTTTCAGGGGCATGTGTGCCCGATATTTTACTTATTATAATGTTTTTCCTTGGGCATTGGTGTAACTATCACCTTGCCGTCCTTATCAAGCAGAGGGGTAAGACCGCCCGAGTAACCACTCTGGTGGTACAGGTAATTAACGCCCGTTTCCTTATCCACCCATATCTCATTTGTAGACATACCTTCTGAATGCACCTTTATAAATCTTTTTTCCTTTGCCATATCTTACTCCTTTAGTGTTCTCAAGATTTTTTCGCTTCAGCAAGCTTATACATTTCCTCAGTTGCAAGTCGAGTCTTGGCTACTACATCGCCGCAGTTTTTCGGGAAGCAATAGTAAAGTACCTCGTGGTTACCAAGGCAGATGATGTCGCCTATCTCATACCAATAATAGTCAACATTCAAGCTATACGAGGACTTGGTTTTTTGGAAGTAGTCAAGCTCGCCATCACAGCCTGTAAGGTGAAAGCCCTCGGGTGTATGCGTGAGTCTTCCCTCTCCAACGCGATAGAGGCACTTGGTATCAACGAGCATACAAATATTAACATCGATGTCAAGCGAATATTCGCCCTTCTGGATCTCTTCCCTTACGCACTCGCGCTCCCACGCATACCAATCGGGGATATGCGGAAATTCTGTCTCTCCAGTGAGGGCCTTCATAAAGCCGTATTCGGTAAGCTCGTACTGCTTGCCGCAGGCATTGCAGGTAAGAGTTATTCCCTTGCCCACCGTCTTGCCCTCTTCCTTGCAATTCGGACATTTATAGAGCACGCGGTTTAGGCTGTCGGCACGGAAAGAGTCGGGTATGCTTATCTTGTTTTCCTGCTGCCAACGGAAGTTGTCAAAATCAAAAGCCTTACGGAGCTTTGCATTTATCTCATCTACCGACATATCCTTTATCTCGTCGGGAGAAAGCAGATACTCCATCTCGGCACTGACCTTGACACCTCGTCTTATCTGCAGATTGTTATAAAGAGGGTTTCGCGAAAATGCTCCCTTTGTTGTTATCATCACAACGGGAATTCTAAGCATTTTTACAAGTCCACCAAGGCTATCGGGCAGAGTTGTCGCCGTGCCGTCGAAGCTATAGCACGCCTCGGGATACATAAGTATAGAGCTCTTCAGCTTTCTTACCGCATAAGTAATATCGCGTACGAGCGTTACATCAGTCACATATTTCTGCGTGGGAATACAGCCTATCTGTCGCATAAGCCAATTCATTCCCACAAAGCCGTCGGTCGTGGTAATTACATTATACGCTCTCGGATAGAGCAGCTTTGAGGCTATCTCAAAATCATTGAAGCATGAGTGGTTCATAAGAAAGAGCGCAGGCTCCTTTTTAGAGAGCTTCTCAATACCCTTACAGGTATATTTAAAGCGCAGAGTGATAAGCACGAACACTGAAAGCAGATTTATAAGTGTTCTCCAAAAAATGTTCGGCTTCACGGGGCGTAGGTGCGCCTTTTTTTCTATTGCCATTACCTCGGAATATTTTTTTGTGCGAGTCTTTATATTCATAATGTCTCCTGAAAAAATATTTTTCAACTCTATTCTACCACACCCTACACCTTTTTGCAATAGCAAATAATTCTTTGCGTCATTTCTTGACTTTAGGAAAATTTTGTACTATAATATTATTTGTATTTTATTTAGGAGAAGAAAATGGAAAACAAGAGAAAAAAAAGTGTATTTAAGCTTTTAAAGAGCTTTCTGCCATACTATAAAAAGTACAAATGGATACTTGTAAGTGACCTACTCTGCGCATCACTTACCACACTTTGCGAGCTTATTCTGCCCCTTATCGTCAGAGAGATAACAGGTGCAGCATCAAGTGAGCCTATCACACTTACAGTGGCTCTTATCGTAAGATGTGCTCTACTCTATATAGCACTCCGCGTTATTGATACCGCCGCTAACTACTATATGGCCTCAACAGGACACATAATGGGAACGAAAATGGAGACAGATATGCGCCACGATTTCTTTGAGCATCTCCAAAAGCTCTCATTCTCGTATTACGACAATGCAAAGGTAGGTACACTTATGTCGCGTATCACAAGCGACCTTTTCGATGTCACCGAGTTCGCACACCACTGCCCCGAGGAATTCTTTATCGCGGGCATAAAGATAATCTGCTCGTTTATAATTCTCTGCACGATAAATGTTCCCCTTACACTCATTATCTTCTCTGTAATTCCGCCTATGATAATCATTCTCCGTCTCTTTAACAGAAGAATGAAGGAGGGCTTCAAGGAGTCGCGTAAGCAGGTAGGCGAGCTCAATTCGCAGATTGAGGACAGCCTTCTTGGAATCCGTGTTGTAAAGTCCTTTGCAAACGAGGCTATTGAGCAGGAGAAGTTTGACCGCGGTAACCACAAATTCCTTGACATAAAGAAAAAGGTATATCACATTATGGCGGGCTTCCAGTCCTCTACAAGGCTTTTTGACGGTATTATGTATATCGTTGTTGTAGCGGTTGGTGGTTTGTTCATGATAAACGGCGAGGGTTCTCGTCTTGGCAGCATCACCCCTGCTGACTATATAGCTTACCTTATGTTCGTAACGACACTTCTTACCTCGGTCCGCCGTATTGTTGAATTTACAGAGCAGTTCCAGCGCGGTATGACAGGTATTGAGCGCTTCACCGAAATTATGGACATTGATCCCGAAATAATTGATGCAAAGGATGCTACTGTACTCGAAAATGTTCTTGGAGAGGTTAAATTCTCGGATGTTTCCTTCAGCTATGAGACGGGTGACAAGACGGTGCTTACGCACATAAATCTTGATGTAAAGGCAGGCGAGAGCATCGCTCTCGTGGGTCCCTCTGGTGGAGGAAAGACGACTCTCTGCTCTCTCATTCCCCGATTCTATGATGCGACTGACGGCGCAATTCTTATCGACGGCAAGGATATTAAGTCAGTAACACTCTCCTCTCTCCGCAATAATATCGGAGTGGTAGCACAGGATGTATACCTATTCTCGGGCAGTATCAAGGAGAATATTTCGTACGGCAAAAAGGATGCCACCGATGAGGAGATAATTGAAGCCGCAAAGCTTGCGGGCGCGCACGAATTTATCACTGCTCTGCCCGATGGATATGACACCTATGTTGGTGAGCGCGGAGTAAAGCTCTCTGGCGGTCAGAAGCAGCGCGTTTCTATAGCGCGAGTATTCCTCAAAAATCCGCCTATACTCATTCTTGACGAGGCGACAAGTGCGCTTGACAACGAGAGCGAAAAGCTTGTTCAGGAGTCGCTTGAGAAGCTTGCAAAGGGACGCACTACCTTTACTATCGCGCATAGGCTTACCACCATACGCAACGCTGACAGAATTCTCGTGCTTACCGAAAATGGCATTGAGGAGGAGGGCTCACACGCAGAGCTTATCGCTCGCGGCGGTATTTACAGCGATCTTTACAAGCTTTATTCAGAGCTTTGATAAATATAAAAAAAGCAAGTTCTCTAAATAGAGGACTTGCTTTTTTGTTATTTTAATTTTTTGCATCCAGCTTGATTTTATACTCTAAATACTCAAGGTTTTTGCCAAGATATTCAGCAGAAATGGACATCATCCTTAAAACAGTTTTTTTATCAAAGTGCCATTCTTCATTTCCTTCATTTACATAAAGATCAATACATGTTTTAAGAAGTGAGAAAATCAGTTCATAATTTGCTTTATTGAAGTTCCCGTATAAAAAATAACTTATGGTTTCACACAGTTCTTGTCGTTCAAAATCTGTGGTATTCTGTAAAGACAGCAAAAGATTTATGTATTCAAGACAATGATCATTTCTCTGTTCTACACTCATGACATTATCTCTGTCGTAAATAAAACTCCAAAATACTGATCTCAACTCTGAAGCATATACAGCACTGCGCTTTCTGAGCAAAATTCGTATTTTTTTAGAAGCAGTTAAGGCTTCAATTGCCTTGTCAGCTCCTTTATTGTTCTCTTTATACAAGAGACCAAGTGATAAATATGATCCCGAAAGTACAGGCTCTATTGAAGCAGGATTGTTCTGGCGAATCTCTTCTCTCAACTTGATTGAAAAAAGAAGATATTTTTCAGCCATATCACAATTCTTCAACTTATCGTAGCAAAGTCCGGTATTATGATAACAGCGGGAAAGAGACTTTTTATATTTCTCATCCTCTTGCGAGAGCTCAAAATATAACTTTTCTGCTTTCAAATGGTAATCAAGAGCTTCTGAAAGTCTTTCATATCTTTCAAGAATGTTGCCGAAGTTATCATATATCATTGCAACCTTACTCTTGTATTTTGGATCAAGCGCATAGGCGATTTCATAATATTTCATCGCCTGTTCATAATTTTGAAAGGCCTCATCAAATTTGTCTTTGAAATAGAGCGCATTTGCCAAAATATTTCTTAAGTCAGCACAAAGGCAAGCAATGCGAGCATCGTTTTCGGAATAAATCTCATCTGCAAGACCAACTCCTTTTTTCAGATTCTCAATTGACTCATCGTATCGTTTTAAGCCAACACATATTTTTCCCCGCTCAAGAAAAAGCTCAGCACGCGCATCTATCCCCACATCTCTGTCGGGATCTGAATAAAAATATGAAAGCTTTTCAGAGATACGCAAAGCATCCTCGTCATGGTTCAATTCGTGTAGGAATTTTGCATACTCAAGTAATGGCTTTAACTCAAGATTATGCTTGATCGTAATATTATACACCGTTTCGTAAAGCGACAACACCTCATCAATGCCACCCTTTTCAAGTCCTGCTGCTCGAAGAACATCTATACGCTGAAGAATCTCTCGGGAGTTTATCGCAATTCTTTCCTGCATCGCATCTCCAAGCTTTTCATTGTGAGAAAGCTCGGCAAGTATATCGTCCTTATCAAGAATGGTAAGAGCGAGTTCCCACTCGCCTCTTTCCATGTACCTGTACGCTGCTTTTTGCTTATCAGAGATCTTACTTCCGTTTGATGTCACTTCATACATCTTTTCTGCTACAGCAAGTATTGCGATCTCAAGGTCACGCAGTGCTTTCTCTGCTTCTTCCTTTTTAGAAGCAGCCTCGCTAAAGGAAAGATATGCTTCGTCGGTGCCATTTTCAAAAAATGCGATCTTTGCCACTCTTAATTTCTCTTCGGCCTCTTCGTATTCCCTTCTGACTCTATTTAATTTATCGTTTGCTCCAAACATCGGTATATTTTTTGTTTCAGCTATCTGCGTTTTTCCGTACATAAGCTTACCGTTTTCAATGGCAAGCTCTGTACTGTCAAGTCGCATAAGCTTTATCTGCATAAATATACCCAATTTAAGAGTATCTATCTCACGATACACATTATAATAATGACGAAGCTCGGTATCAAGCATATTCATAAATGATTTAACATCTTCGGCAACCATATCCGCTTCGTCAACGCACTTGAAATATGTAACTATTTTGGGTTTTTGTTTAGTCTTATAGCTTTCAAGAGCTATATCAAATTCGTGCTTTGTGTATTCCCCAACCTTTGAAAAGAACAAAAAGAATACAAGATCACTATCACAAAGCAACTTATCAAATTCAGACTGCTTTCCCTCAAGAGATATACCGTTATCGTAATCCTCGCACATAACGAGATCAAAATATACTCCGCTCTCTATGTAAATATCATTAAGCTGTCTAAAAAAGTTTCCTATCTCGATTCTGTCAAATTTAAGATCTACAATTGAAGAAGCAAGAAAAATACGAATTCTTTTCATAATACATCCCCGTAATTACCAAATCATATTTGTCAAATTTGCAAGTAAATAGAGTCTTTATTTTCTTTGGTTCACATACTCCACGACCTTCTCGGCTATCATTCGATGGCCTTTATCATTGGGGTGAAGACCATCAACTGTATACTCGTCACCCGAACAAACAACAGGCGTAGGAATAAAATTGTTAAAAAGATCAATATAGCTTATTTTATAAGTCTCAAGCACATCTTTTATAGCCTCAACATACTCAGATAGGATCGGACCCGGCTCCTTTTTGTTGCCGCCGTCACCCATTATGCTATCCTCTTGATATCTTCTTATCGGGAGCATAAAGCAAAGCTTGTCCTTGCCGTATTTCTCAAGAAGAAACTCAGCGATAATGGTTGTAGCACCATAGAATGTGTATGGCGTCTTGTCCCCCATCTTGCCGAGAGGCGCGTCTCCGTGGCCAAAATCATTCGTTCCGCCAAAGACGAAAACGAGATCTGCGTCGGGATCGATATTAGCCATTATCTCCATTCGCATCATAAAATCATAATCCCATACATTTGCGGGGGAAAACTTACTCTGACGGGCAAAGCGCGTGCCACTGACGCCGTAGTTTCTTACCTCACAACCGAGCATCTCTTTAACTACATTTACATACCTTGTCTCAATAAGCGTAGCACCCACGCCCTCTGTTATACTGTCACCAAGAAAATTTATCTTCATATTGTACCTCGTTCAAGAATTTTTACAAAAAAATTTTACCACACAGAGCGCTTCATGTCAATAATTTTGGATTATTTAGAAAAAACATTAGCGAAGATTTAATAAGAACTGCATGACCATGCTTCTTCTCGCACTTCTTTTATTTATCGAGTCAAAGATAGGTATAGTTCTTGACACCTTTTGTTGACAAGATATAATTTTTTTGGTATAATTTCTGCATCGGGAGGGATTTTCAATGATATATATTCTTATAATTATTGCTCTGCTTATAGGCATACTCGCCCTTTCCTTTTGGGCATATAAGCGGACATTTTACTATAACAAAAAGAACAGAGATATTTATAAGCTTCCGCGAGGCGAGCAATACGAGCCTTATCATAAAAAAATGACCTCTCTTATGCGAGAAATGGAAGCAATTGATGGAGAGAGAGTTTCAATTTTGTCTCACGACAAGAAGCTTCTTTGGGGCACATATTACCAGGTTTCCGATGATGCGCCTTTGCAAATTCAGATGCACGGCTACAAGGGGCATTTTATAAGAGATTTTTGCGGTGGCAACAAGCTTGCACGCGATATGGGGCACAACACACTTGTGATTGAACAACGCGCACATTCGTCAAGCGAAGGCCACTCGATCTCATTTGGTATCAATGAAAGCCGTGACTGTCTTGCTTGGATAAATTACGCGACAGAGCGTTTCGGCAACGATAAGTCTATAATCCTCTCGGGAGTTTCTATGGGCGCGTCTACAGTTCTTATGACAGCGAGCCTTGATCTTCCCCAAAATGTAAGGGCAATAATTGCAGACTGTCCCTACTCCTCTCCGAAAGAAATAATTAAAAAAGTGTGCGGTGAGAT
>JAZOSH010000021.1:0-22546 GCA_045656985.1 Eubacteriales bacterium
GCCTCCGGCGGCAAGCTTTTTGCAAAAAGCTTGGCAAAAACTCTCCTGTCTTTGGACTTGTGCAGACAATATTCGTTTATGACCGTTGTGAGCACGCAAGGGCGGAGCAAGATCAGCGGGAGCTATACCTTTTGTATTGAAAGTTTTGGATAATCCTTCTCGTCAACTAACTCCCCGATAAATCCCAATTTATGCATTGGCATATTAAGATATTAAAAAATAATAAGGGATACCTTTTGGTATCCCTTAATTTCAAGAAAATTATTTGTATTTTCTCTTGCGGGCTGCTTCCGACTTTTTCTTGCGCTTTACGCTGGGCTTCTCATAGTGTTCTCTCTTGCGAAGCTCGGTAAGGACGCCGGAACGAGCAGTTGCACGCTTAAAGCGACGGAGAGCGCTGTCGAGAGACTCGCCTTCCTTAACTCTGATTTCTGCCATTTTTTTCCCTCCCTCCGCATATTGCCAGAGACAAATTAATCAAATGGTATTATACACTATATTGAAATGTTTGTCAATAGCTTTTTAGAAAAAACTAATAAAAATTGCCCCGAGACTCTCGGGGCAATTTGTTTTTTAGAATACGATCATTGCGTGTGCGTTGAGCCAAGCAACATACATGCTTCCTACAGTACAGAAGTCTCTGTCCTTCGGGTTGCGGCCCATTGCGAAGATAAGGTCAGCATCAGATGAGATGAAAGCTGTTGCCTCACTGATGTATGCGTTAAGCGCCTCTACAGTCTCTGCAGACTTGATGTTAGAGAGCAGCTCTGCCGAATACTCGTTAAGAAGTGTGATGTGCTCGGGAATGATGGGAGCCTCGTTTGTAACATCCTCGTATGTAAAGCTGAGAAGGAGGTCGGTTGACGCCTCGGAGTTCTGAAGCTTATAATACTCGGTAAGATTTGCAGGCTGGCTGTCAAGAGGATACATCAGGCAAACATTACCTGTCTTCTCGGGAGCCATCATATAATCCTCATTAAGTCTTGTTACATACTTGTATGTCTTTCCGTCCTCGTCGGGGGCGGTTTCGGAGATTTCAAAGTTCTCGCCCTCAACACCGTAGAGAAGAATATTGCGGAATTCCTCGTCTGTGTAGAGGTAAGTGAGTATCTCCATGCTTCGTGTAACGCTTGTTGTTGTAGAGCTGATAGCAAACATATCGCTGAAGAGATCGTCAGCCTCTACATAGGGGCGCTCAAGAACTACAAGCTCATACTCATCGCCATACTCTGCGTAAAGCTCTGCGCCACCCCTCATAAATCCAACTGCGAAGGGCTTGTCGGCATCATTCTCGTCACCGTAGTAGCCTGCCTCCTTGTAGGAGGTGAGTGTACGGATCTGGCTCAAGAAGGATCCATCGCTCAAAATGCTTGAGCAGTTTGTGTACTCCATAGGAGTAAGGTATGTCCAAGAGGGATTGTAGGTTCCGCCGAGCACCGAGAAATCGCCCGAGAGACGGCCTGCCTCGTTAACACCAAAGTAGTTTACATTTATAACATCGAGCTCGTCAGCCCCTGTAAAGGAACGAAGGGGAACATACTCGGTATTGAACTTGCTTACAAGGTCAAGAAGGAGCTGTGTGTTTATGTCTGTAAGCGATACAAAATCACTTGCCACATGGTTATACTCTGCAAGGATCTCCTTGTTGAGAAGAAGGAAGGTGTACTCGCCTGCGGGAGCATTTGTGGGAAGTCCGTAGTTATCCCCGCAAAGCTCATCAACTCTTGTTATGTAGTCGGGGAATACATAGGATTTGAGAATGGTTGACGATGTGTCTATCTCACTTCCAAGTCCCTCAACATACTCATACTCAACATACTCCATAAGCCTATCGTAGCCCGAAACATAGAAGATATCTACCTGCGAGTCTGCGATTGCGGGGTACTTGATTGTGATGGTACCGTATTCGGTAAGCTCTGTCTCGTCCTCTTTGGGAGTGCTTTCGTCTTCGTCCTCAACACCCTCCTCGTATTCAGCTGCGAGGTCGTGCTCAAGTCTTGCGTAGTACTCATCCTCTGTAAAGAAGCGAAGCACGAGCTTTGTTTTAAATTTAGACTGTGATATTTTATTTATTGCCTCCTGAACTGCCGCTGCCTGCTCGGAGCTTACCTTTTTCTCGGAAACAAGGTACATCGAGAGGGTTATAGCGCTTTCGGATGCTTCCTCTGTTGTGTCGTCAATAACATCGTCCAGATCATTGTCTCCGCAAGCGGTAAGACAAACGGTAAGGACCATAATTAAACTCAAGAGAAGACATATCAGTTTCTTGCTCATTTTATATCCTCCTAATAATCAGCCTGTTGCTGAAAAGTCAATACAGTATTATTTTACACTATTTACCATTAAAAGTCAAGTGCTTTTGCCCTCAAAATTGTTAATATTCGCGCACGCTGCGCGCATACGGGTAAAAAACGCAATAATGGTAAGGTAATATAGTTTTTAATCAGTCAAGGAATCCCTTGAGGTGCTTTGCACGGCTGGGGTGGCGAAGCTTACGGAGCGCCTTTGCCTCTATCTGTCTGATGCGCTCACGGGTGATATCAAATTCCTTGCCTACCTCCTCAAGTGTACGGCCTCTACCGTCATAAAGACCGAAGCGAAGCTTGATAACATGCTCCTCTCTGGGGGTGAGCGTGCGGAGCTCCTTCTCAATCACCTCACGAAGAATGGTAGCCGAGGCTGCATCCTGCGGTGCGGGAGTATCGTCATCGGGAATGAAATCGCCAAGGTGGCTGTCCTCCTCCTCACCGATAGGAGTTTCAAGAGAAACGGGATCCTGCGCGATCTTCATTATCTCGCGCACCTTCTCGGCACTCATGCCCATCTTCTCGCCTATCTCGTCAGCCGTTGCCTCACGGCCAAGCTCCTGGAGCATCTGACGCGAGTATCTTGCAACCTTGTGTATAGTTTCTACCATATGAACTGGGATACGGATAGTTCTTGCCTGATCCGCAATAGCTCTTGTTATAGCCTGTCTTATCCACCATGTAGCGTAGGTTGAGAATTTATATCCCTTGCTGTAGTCAAACTTCTCAACTGCCTTCATAAGACCGAGGTTACCCTCCTGAATAAGGTCAAGGAAGAACATTCCCTTGCCCACATATCTCTTTGCAATACTTACAACAAGACGGAGGTTTGCAACAACAAGCTCATCCTTTGCGGCCTTCTTTTCCTCGTCGCTCGCATCGGAGGACATTATCTCAGCAAGCTCCTTCTCGCGCTCTGCACTGAGAAGCGGCACGCGTCCGATCTCCTTGAGATACATGCGGACGGGGTCGTCAATAGCAAGCCCCTCCTGCTCAAATATTTTTTCCATATTCTCGCTGAAGGCCTCTACCTCTGACTCTATCTTTGTCATATCCGATGAGGATATGTCTGCATTGAGGGTTATGCCATTGTCCTCAAGAGTCTCATAGAGCTTATCAAGACTCTCCATGTCAAAATCATCGTCTTCCATAACGAACTCAAGCTCTTCTGCCGAAAGATAGCCTTTCTTCTTGCCCTTTTCAATAAGCTCGTTGATATCAAGCTTCTTTTCCTTCTGCTTGGGTTCCTCTGCTGTCTTTTTTTCTTCAACCGCTACGGTCTCTTCAGCTTCTTCAAGCACTTCTGCCTTTTTCTTTGCCATTTTTGTTTACCTTTCAGTTTATGTATTCTTTATTTTTTCGTTTCTCCGCGGCGCTTTTTTGCCTCTTCGCGCTTTCGTGCGAAGAGGGAAGCGAGGTCGCCGTCACCCTCGTCCTTCTTTTCGGCAATAACATTTTTCACAGTCTCAAGAAAGACTTCTTCGCCGTTTGCCGCCAGAGCGCGGCGCTTCTGCTCCATGCTTTCTATCCGTCCTATCTCGTCAGGCGTGAAATACTGACCGAGCAGAGCCTTTGAAAATCCGCCGTCGCTTTCCTCAAGCTCGCAGATAGCCACAAACACCCGCCTTGAGAAGTCTGTTGACAGATCCTCGGCGCATATGCCGGCCTTGCCGCTTGCAGCGCTCGCTCTGTGCTCGGGATAAGCGAGCATAAGACCGAGCATAGCCTCCTCTGCGGCCTTTGCCTTGATGTTCTTTGAGGCTTCTGTGTTTATACGGTCATCAATGCCCTTTGTCGACATAACAAGGCGTTGGGATTGCTTTTGCTCATATTCTCTAATCTTTTTTCTGCGCAGTCTTTCAACATCGCCCTTGAGTGATTCGGGTGAGACCGAAAGTCTTTTTGCCGCTGCTGATATGTATATCTCGCGTTCAACCTCCGAAAAGACACCCGAGATGACCTCTGCCACCTCGCCCGAGGCGCGTATCAGCGCATTTGTCTGCGATATATCGTGCGAGGCAAGTATTTTGTCAAGCTTGTATTCAAAGCTGCTCTTGCTTGAACTTATGACCGATGCAAAGCTATCGCGTCCGAAGAGCTTGATATACTCGTCGGGGTCCTTTGCGCCGCTCATATGAAGCACTCTCACCTCAACGCCTGCCTCGGAGAGAAGACGCATCGCCTTGTCCGCTGCAGTCTGACCTGCACTGTCCGAGTCATAGGCGATAACCACCTTTTTGGTGTACCGTGAGAATATCCTTGCGTGGCTCGGTGTAATAGCCGTGCCGAGAGTTGCTACCGCATTTTCAAAGCCTGCCGCGTGCAGTGCAATAACATCCATATAGCCCTCGCAAAGTATCATTTCCTCCTCGGAGTGGTTTCTTGCGAAATTGAGTGCAAAAAGATGATTACTCTTTTTGAATGCGGGAGTGTCGGAGGTATTGAGGTATTTTGGCTTTGAGTCATCCATAACTCTGCCACCGAATGCCACCACATTGCCTACTGTATCAATGATGGGAAAGATTATTCTGTTTCTGAAATAGTCATATGTCCTGCCTGTTTTCTGGCTCTTGCCTGAAAGAAATCCTGCCGTCAGCTCCTCGTCGGTATATCCGAGCGAGTGCAGATGGTCGGTAAGCAGGTTGAAATTGTTAGGTGAAAATCCTATACCGAAGTGCTTTATAGTGGCGCTGTCAAGTCGTCTGTTTTCAGAGAGGTACTTCATTGCCTCACCGCCGTACCTTTTATCAAAAAGGCAGCTTCTGAAAAACTTTGCCGCGGCAAGATTCATTTCAAGCACTCGCTTGCGCGAAACTCCCGAGGTCTCCTCAAATTCGTTTCTCGGTATAGCAATGCCTGCACGCTGGGCGAGAAGCTCAAGCGCATCTGCATAGCCGATGTTTTCGGCCTTCATCGTGAAGGAGATAACATCTCCGCCCGCACCGCAACCGAAGCAATAGAAGCTCTTTGTGTTCGGGAAAACGGTGAAGGACGGTGTTTTTTCGCTGTGGAAGGGGCAAAGACCGTTCAGGTTTGAGCCCGCTCTCTTGAGAGAAACATAAGAGGAAATTACCTGCTCGATATCGCTTCTGTATACGATCTCGTCAATAATTGCTCTTGAAATCATGTGTGAACTCCTGTAAACACGCGCGGTACATAGAGATCGGAGTAGAGCTCTATGGCGTATCTGTCTGTCATACCCGAAAGGAAGTCGCATACGCGGCGCTCAACCGAGTCAATGTCGGCGCGCTTTCTGTAGTGCGGCGGGAGCTTGTCGGGATTTTTTACATAGTATTCAAAGAGTCTGACAAGGAGCTCCTGCGCCTTGCCCTCCTCTGATTTTGCCTTGGGATTAAGATAAACATGCTCAAAGAGGAAGGAACGAAGCTTTTCTGTTGCCTCTCCTACCTCGTCCTCCATTCTGATAACAGGGCTGTCTGTGCTTGCCCTTATCATAGAGGTTACCATGTTGTTTATTCTTTCGGAATGCCCCTCTCCGAGCACCTCGCGGAGCTCCTTCGGGATATCACCGAGTTCAAGCAGACCTGCACGGCAGGCATCGTCAATGTCGTGGTTTATGTAGGCAATGCGGTCGGCATATTTTACTATAACGCCTTCAAGGGTCGCCGCCATATTTTTGCCTGTGTGGTTTACTATTCCGTTGCGTACCTCCCAGGTGAGGTTAAGCCCCTCACCGTCATTTTCGAGCACCTCAACAACGCGAAGACTCTGTCTGTAGTGTGTGAATTCGGGGTCAAAGCAGCTCTGCAGAGCACTCTCTCCCGCATGGCCAAATGGAGTGTGTCCAAGGTCGTGACCAAGCGCTATTGCTTCGGTGAGGTCCTCATTGAGTCGGAGCGCACGGGCAATGATTCTTGCTATCTGCGAGACCTCAAGTGTGTGCGTCATTCTCGTTCTGTAATGGTCGCCCGCGGGAGCGAGAAAGACCTGCGTCTTATACATAAGACGGCGGAAGGACTGTGAGTGTATTATCTTGTCGCGGTCACGCTGAAATTCTGTTCTGTTTTCGCAAGGGGTATAGGGGTACTCGCGTCCTCTTGTTTCAGAGGTAAGGCAAGCGTATTTTGAGAGAACACTTTTCTCCCGTTCAAGAAACATATCGCGGATGCAGCTACTCATATAGACCTCCCTGCTTGTTTGTCTGTATAATAAAGATACGCAAAAAAAACAAAATATACTTTTTTTATGACAATTTTTTTTGAAAATTTTTTTATTTTACAAAAAGCGCCTCGCAAAGCTCGTAAACAGAGGAATAAATTCGGGCGCCCTCGCAGAGCTCAAGCACCCTGCGTGGCTGGTGTCCGCCGGCGATAAGGGCACAATCGGCACCAATAATTTTTGCTGTCGTAAAATCGTGCTCTGTGTCACCAATAAGCAGGACCTTGGCATCGGGATGCGCTTCTTTCCACGCGAGCGCCAGCTCTGTCTTTGAATGTGCGTGAATATTGTCAAGCCCCGACACGCTCCTGAAGCTATCAAGTATGCCAAATCCGTTAAGCTGCTCGGTCAGCATCTTGAGCTCCGACGCAGAGAGGACATGCTGGTGCAAGCCGTGCTCCCTGAAGAGGTCAATAGCCTCGCGCACACCTAGGCAAAGGGGAGAGCGCTTGCTGTTCTCAAGATAGAGCTCCACCCAAATGGGGGCAAGCACCTCATAGGGCTCGGCATCAAAGTCAAAGCCGAGCGCGCGGTAGTATTCTATTATTGGAAAGCGAAAAAACTCGCGGTAATGGTCCTTGTCCTTTATGGTGGGAAGCCCTCTGTCAGAGAGCATCTTGTTGACCGAGAGTATTCCTGCCTCCACATCGTCAATTATCGTTCCGTTAAAATCCCAGATTATATCGGTGTATTTCATGTTTATTCCTTGTCTATTGCCAGAATATTAAGGTCCCACGCGGGGATATAGGGGTAGCGGCGCAGATAAAGCCTGTATGACGGCTCAAGCTCGTGTATCATAAGAGGGAGCTCAAAGATGTCCTCACTTCTGTGGTAGGCAGAAACAAGCAGGGCAGGTCGATACTTTTTGATAGTCTCTCTTGAGCCAAGCAGAGCCTCGCGCTCTGCACCCTCAACATCGTATTTTATATAATCAGTCCCGTTCGGCACAAGACTGTCAATGCTTGTGCCCATAACAGACACCGTCTTTTTTGCTGTGGGGTTTATGCCTGCGTTTCTGTTTCCGCTTGCGTCAAAGATAAGCTCCTCAGACTTGTCCCAAGCGGCGTTGTTGTATACTGCCACGGAAAATCTCTTTTCGTTTTCAGCATACTCCGAGAGCTTGCGGAAATTGCGGCGATCGGGCTCGAGCGCAACTATTGCTTCAAGGTGCGGCGCGTATTCGGCAAGCTCGCGTGCCGTGTCTCCGTTGTATGCACCTGCATCTACCGTGTTGCGAAAGTTTTCTGCCCCGAGGATGGAACGATAGACCTCGTCCTTGCTATTTTCGGCTTCAAAGAGATAGCTTACATTGCCGGTCAGCTTATAGGAGAGCACGAGATCATATATGCGCCTTGACTCCTCATCGCAAAGAAGCGCACGCGCCGCATCTATTTTGTCTCTGTTCTCCTCATAGAATTCGATGTTAAAAAGATGCTCACCGCAAACGGGCACATCGGGCGCATAAAGCTCACACTCGGCAGCGACCTGCCTGATAAGCCCAAGCACACTTGGCAGTGAGGAGGCAAAGGATAGGAGAACGATGATATTTTCAGCACCGTATTTTGCCTTGATGTCAGAGTAGGAGAGCACTGGCTTTCCGTGAAAGGAGTGACCGCGAACAAAGCCGTCGCTCGCGAAAAAATCGGCAATCTCAATGCTGTATCGCTTGCATACTGCGAGGATCTTGTCAGCACCGTTGCCCATTCCGTACATAACTATTTTTTTATCTCTCACCGAGGAGAGATATCTCCAAAGATCGCTGTGAAAATTCATCTCTGCTCCTTGACTTTTTCCGCTCTTATGATATAATATTATATATAAAAATTGAAATGTTTGAACATTATATCATATTTTGGAGGATTTTTCAATATGAACTGCTTATTTTGTAAAATAATTGCGGGCGAGATCCCTTCGCAGAAGGTATATGAGGACGAAAGCTGCTTCGCTTTCCGCGACATAAATCCACAGGCTCCTGTGCATGTGCTTGTTGTGCCCAAGGTGCATATTGAGTCGGCAGATGGAGTGAATGGAGAGAATAGCCGCTATGTGGCAGCTATTTTTGAGGCAATACCTCGTATTGCAGCGACAGAAGGACTTGTAAACGGCTACCGCGTTATCACAAATTGCGGTGCTGATGGCTGTCAGTCTGTGAAGCATCTTCACTTCCACATACTCGGCGGACGCGCACTTCCCGAAAATATGGCGTAAAAATTGCTTATAACGCAATATTTTTGTTGACAAATCGTACGGTATTGAATATAATATTATGTATCTATTTATCAGTGTCAATTCTATTTAGGAGAAAATAAATGCAAGTTAAGGTAGTAAAGTTCGGCGGAAGCTCTCTTGCCGACGCAAAACATTTTGTTCAGGTAGCAAATATTATCAAGGCAGATCCCGCAAGAAGATATGTGGTTCCTTCTGCTCCCGGAAAGCGCTTTTCGGATGACACCAAGGTCACCGACATGCTCTATAAGTGCTACGAGATGATAAGAAATCATGAAAACATAGACGAGTATTACGAGAAGATAGTTGAGCGCTACAACGGCATCATTGCCGAGCTTGGACTTTCCTTTGATATTTCGGGCGAGCTTGAGTATGTAAAAAATGCTATGCTTCACCGCTCGGGACGCGACTTTGCGGCAAGCAGAGGAGAGTATCTCAACGGACTTATCCTCGCAAAATATCTCGGTTATTCCTTCATTGATGCCGAGAATGTAATATTCTTCAAGGACGACGGAAGCTTTGATGCCGATAAGACAAACGAGGTAATGAGCGCCGAGCTCGCAAAGCACGAGCACGCTGTTATTCCCGGATTTTACGGAGTAATGCCTAACGGTACTATAAAGACCTTCTCGCGCGGCGGCTCGGATATCACGGGCTCTATAGTTGCTCGCGCGGTAAATGCAACACTTTACGAGAACTGGACAGATGTATCAGGCTTTATGATGGCAGACCCGAGAATAGTTAAGGATCCCTGTCCTATTGCCACCATCACATACCGCGAGCTCCGCGAGCTTTCATATATGGGTGCAACCGTTCTTCACGAGGACGCTATCTTCCCTGTAAGATACGCGGGCATTCCGATAAACATAAGAAACACTAACGATCCCACTGCGGCAGGAACGATGATCGTTTCCGATACCACGAATTACGACACCGAAAAGGTTATTACCGGCGTTGCGGGTAAGAGAGGATTTTCGGTAATCACGATAGAGAAGGATATGATGAACTCCGAGGTGGGCTTCGGTCGCAAGGTGCTTGAGGTGCTTGAGGATAACGAGCTCTCGTTTGAGCATCTCCCCTCGGGAGTTGATACGATGAGCGTTGTTCTCTCAAGTGTTCTTCTTGATGACCACAAGGAAAAGATGCTTGCACAGCTTCAGCGAGTAACCAAGGCGGATTCCATTACCGTTGAGGAGAATATCGCACTTATCGCGGTGGTAGGACGCGCAATGGTCAAGGCAAAGGGAACTGCAGCAAGAGTATTCGATGCTGTTTCGGATGCGGGAATAAATATCCGCATAATCGACCAGGGCTCAAGTGAGCTTTCTATTATAATCGGCGTTGAGGAGCACGACTTTGAGGCGGCTCTTGAGGCGATCTACAGAGAATTCGTAAAATAAATGACTGCTTGGGGAACTTTTTAAGTTCCCCAAAGCGCTATAGCCTGAAAGTAAAGGATAAAAAGTATGAAAAGGATAATTGCGATAGTAGGTCCTACGGCGAGCGGAAAGAGTGCACTTGCCCTTCGCCTTGCCGAGAAGCTTAACGGAGAGATCGTGTCGTGTGACTCTATGCAGCTCTACCGCCGAATGACGATAGGCACAGCAAAGCCCACAGAGGCGGAGCTATCAAGAATACCCCACAAGATGATAGATATAGTAGAGCCCGATTGTGATTTTTCGTGTGCAGACTATATAAGAATTGCCGAGCGTGAGGTAGAGGATATTCTCTCTCGCGGAAAGCTTCCCATATTCTGCGGTGGAACAGGACTTTATCTTGATGCCTTTTTGCGTGGCTCGGATTTTGAGAGCACGCAGGTGGATAATGAGCTTCGTCGCTCGCTTGAGCGGTTTGCCGAGAGCGAGGGTAACGAGGCGCTTCATGCAATGCTTCGTGAGATAGACCCCGAGAGTGCCGATGCGATACACCCGAACAATGTAAAGCGGGTAATTCGCGCGATAGAGATATATAGGACAAGCGGAAAAACAAAGAGTGAGATAGACAGGCTCTCGCTTGAGTGCGAGCCGAAATATGATGCAACCGTGATAGGCCTCTGCTATGATGACCGCGAGCTGCTTGCAAACAGAATAAATGCGCGAGTTGATATAATGCTTGCCGAGGGGCTTATAAAGGAGACAAGAGGGCTTCTTGAGGAGGGCATATTTGAAAAGAGCACCACTGCCACACAGGCAATAGGCTATAAGGAAATGCTCGGATACATACGCGGAGAGATGACACTTGACGAGGCAACAGAAAACCTCAAGCTTGCCACAAGAAAGTACGCCAAGAGGCAGATGACATGGTTCTCACAGAAGAAATATGTTACATGGCTTGATGCCGACCGTGACGGTCAGGTAAAGAGTCTTGACGAAATAGAAAGGGACGCGCTTGCCCTGCTTCGAGAAAGGGGCATCGGGTAAGTAGCTGAAAGGAGGAGACGCAATGAAAGAGAAAAGAAAAGAGCTATTCAAGAAAATTGCGATAGCACTCGTTTGTCTTTGCGTTATCTCCTATACCTTTTATCACATTGCAAGTCTTTTCGGAGACGAGATAAGCACAGTTGTGGTGGGGCCCTCTACCGAGTATGACGCCCTTACACTTGATGGATATGTTTTTCGTGATGCCGAGCTTATCTATTCAAACTATTCTGGAGCGGTTGACTATAAGGTAAACGACGGTGCGCGCGTTGCGTTGGGTGACACACTTGCCGATGTTTACGAGAAGGGAAATCTTTCTGACGGAAGCGTCAGAGCGCTCATGCTTGAGCTTGACGAGCTTATCTCAATTCTTGAGAGAAGCACGGGAGAGGAACATAGCATCTCCGAGCTTTCTGCACTAAAAAAGAGCGCATCAAATGCATATTACGCTATAATGAAGGAGCTTGCCTTTGGCAGCACCTCGGCAATTGATGCTAACGGTGAGCGACTTATAGTTGCTCTTAACTCAATAAGCATGCTTACAGACCCCGACTTCAAGATAAAGGAAACACTTTCCATTCTCAAGAGTGCGCGTGCAAGTCTGCTTGGCGCGGGCGGTAGCAGCGAGCGTGTAGATACCCAGAAGAGCGGATATTTCTATGCGTCAACCGACGGCTATGAGAGCGCCTTTTCGGAAAATGCCGCGCTCACCCTCTCGGCAGATGAGCTTTATGAAATAGCCTATTCGTCAACTCCCGAGCGCACCTCAAGCAGATGCATAGGCAAGCTTTGCGATGACTCGGTGTGGTATTTCACCATAGCGGTAGACAAAACAGAGATGGCGAAGTTCGCCGAGGGCGAGAGCTATAAGGTAGAGCTTCTCGGCGGTGGCGGATATACAGTTGATATGACACTCTCAAGACTGCTTGAATATTCGGGTGGCGAGGGCGGAATGCTCGTGTTCAGATGCAATGTCATTCCCGAGGGCTTTGGCTTTGAGAGACGGCAGACGGTAAAGATAGTTCTGGGCAGCATAAGCGGAATATATATCCCCTCGTCGGCTGTTCACAGAGTCGGATTTGACGAGGCGGTATATATACTCAAGGGTAGTGTAGTCTGCATGCGCCGCATCGAGGTCATATACAGAGGTACAGATTATTATATTGTGTGTGACGGCGGTGGTGATGAGGACAGCACAGATGAATATCTCCGCAGTAACGATCTGCTGATAATAAAGGGCGGAAATCTTTTTGACGGAAGGATACTTGGTTAGTATGGAACACCGATACCTTGACAGAAATGTCGGAGAGATAAGAGAGAGAATAGAGGCGGCAAAGCTTGCCTCGGGGCGCAATGATGATGTCCTGCTTCTTGCGGCAATAAAGAGTGCCGAGGTGGATGAGATAAATTATATCCACAGAGAGCTTGGTATTCATGATGTTGGCGAGAACAGAGTTCAGCAGCTTCTCTCGCGCTATGATGCACTTGACAAAGAGGGGCTAAACATTCATTTTATAGGAAAGCTCCAGTCAAATAAGGTAAAGTATATAATTGACAAGGTGTGTATGATACACTCACTCGACAGTCTTTCGCTCGCACGCGAGATAGATAAACAGGCAAAGAAGCATTCACTCGTTATGGATGTGCTTGTTGAGATAAATAGCGGCAGGGAGGAGAACAAAAGTGGTATTTTGCCCGAGGAGACAGAGGCCTTCTGCGATGCCCTTGACGAGTTTTCGGGATTGAGACTTCGCGGATTTATGACTATGGCTCCAAAATGCGAAAAAAATGACGAATATCACAAATATTTTGCCTCAACTTATAAACTTGTTCTTGACATTTGGACAAAAAAACGGCATAATATAGATAGGCCTATTATTTCAATGGGAATGAGCGAGAGCTTTTGCGAGGCAATTGCCGAGGGCTCAAATCTCGTGAGAATAGGCAGAAGTTTGTTTGTAAAAAATTAAGATATATAAAAAACGGAGGACGCTATGGCAATCAAATTCAATTTCACAGGAAGAAAGAACGAAACCGAGGGATACAACGATTTTAATGAGGATATTTACGGCGCAAATCCCTTTGAACTTGAGGATGAGGGCGATCTTGATCTCGTAGGCAGCATGCATGATGAGACACCTGCTCCTGCAGCAAGTTCTGTTGCACTCAAGATAGTAAATCCCAAGAGCCACGAGGAGGCAAAAACTATTGCCGACCTTCTTCTCAACGGAAATACAGTTCTTCTCAATATTGAGGAGCTTGACCGCGATAGCATCATAAGACTGCTTGACTTCCTTTCGGGCGCTATCCATATGATAGGCGGAAATAAGACAAGAGTTGGCAAGACCATGCTCGTTTTCGCGCCCAAGAATGTTGATGTAAGCAGCATTGAGGCAATGGTAGGCACATCGGCTAACTAAAAAAATGAAAATACATAACGCGGTAGGCTTGGTATTCGCGAGCCTACCGTGTCTGTGTGCTTTGTGCGGAGGTTGATTTGGGGATTTTTCTCATAGTTATCAAGAGTATCATAAGGCTCGTTCTCGTGCTATTGATGCTTTTTATGCTTGCCAGATTGCTCATCTCGTGGTACAAGCCCAAAAGGTGCAAATGTTGTGATCTCGTCTACAGCGTCAGCGAGGCAGTTGCTTATCCCTTGAGGGCTATTTTTGCGAGGATCAAGGTCCTTGGTGGGCTACCTATAGACATTTCCTTTGTTCTTACCTTCGTGATATTGTTTGTGATAACGGTGATATTGTAATGAATATTAACGGTGAAAATGCGGCATTGTTCGCGCGGCTTGATGATCTTTGCAGATTTGCGGAGCAGGGAGTGCTCTCGGAAAGCTGCTTTTTGTCGCCGCGCGAATTGCATTTTGCGCAGATATATCTTGTCGCTCAGGGCTTTGGCACTCGTTTTTTTGAATGGGGCGGCTATGAGGATGCAGAGCGAAAAAAGGTATTCCTTTTGCCCGAATATATGGAGGGGGTCAAAGATACTGCCGCTCTTGCCGAATATGGCTATGAGATGACAATATCGGCGCTCACCTTGCGAGGAAGCGGATATAAAAGGCTTTCGCACAGAGATTTTCTCGGCTCGGTACTCGGCCTTGGACTCAAGCGCGATGTGGTGGGCGATATAGTGCTCCTCGAGGCGGATGTTCCCACGGCGGTGGTTATTTGTGAGGAGGGAGTGGCGCGCTTTATTTGCGATACACTCACAAAGGTCGGCAGCGATACTGTAAGGATAAGTGAATACGCTCTTGCCGACGGTCTGTTGCCAAAGCGGAGCTTTCAGCATATAAGCGATACCGTGGCGTCGGCACGGCTTGATGCAGTGGTAGCCGCCCTCTGTTCACTCTCGCGCGAGAGGGCAAGGGAGGCGGTGGTGGCAGGTCTTGTTGAGCTTGACTATGAGTGCGAGGAAAGACCTGACCGCACAGTCATAGCGCCTGCAACGGTAAGTGTGCGCGGATACGGAAAATTCAAGGTGAATTCTGTGTCGGAACAGACTCGTAAGGGCAGACTTCGTCTTGACGCAGATAAATATTTATAAAGAGGTTTTTATGTGGATTTGGATGCTTGTTATTGCGGCGATAATAGTCGTCGACCAAACAACAAAGATTTTGGTGATGAGCTTTATGGAGCTCGGCGAGAGCATTCCCGTTATCAAGGGAGTGTTTAATTTCACCTATATTCTTAATGACGGAATGGCGTTTGGCCTGCTTGATAGCCAGAGATGGCTCTTTATGCTCGTCTCAACGCTTGCGCTTATCGCGCTTATATACTATATGTTGAAGAGTAAGCCCGAGAGCCGCTGGGCTTGTGCGGGACTTTCTCTCGTTATCGGCGGCGGACTTGGAAATATGATAGACCGCATGTTTTACGGTGAGAGCTTCGGTGACGGAGCGGTGGTTGATTTTATTGACTTTTGCGCTTTCCCCGAGCTTTGGAAATGGATATTCAATGTTGCCGACTCCTGCGTTTGTGTCGGCGCGGCGATACTGATGGGATATCTTGTTATAGAGATAGTTAAGGAGTCAAAGGCGGAAAAACTCGCGGCAGAATCTGCGGAGAACGCAGAGGATAACGGGAGTGAGGAATAATTGGAGGAAGATATGTTTGTGGATGACGAGGCACTCGGCCTTGAGGAGACAGAAAAAGAGAATATTTATACAGTCTCCGAGCGAGAGGTCGGCAAGCGCCTTGATGTCTATGTCAGCGAGGTGGCACTGATAAGTCGCTCGGCGGCGGCAAGACTTATTGATGAGGGCGATGTGCTCGTAGACGGCAGAGAAGCTTCCAAGAAGCAGAAGGTCTCGTTCGGAGCATGCGTCAGCATCTGTCTGCCAGAGCCCGAGCCCTGCGAGGCGCTGCCCGAGGATATACCGCTTGATGTCATCTATGAGGATAGCGATATTATAGTGGTGTGTAAGCCACAGGGAATGGTTGTCCATCCCGCAGCAGGCAATGAAACGGGAACCCTTGTAAACGCCCTGCTTCATCATTGCAGGGGAAGTCTTTCGGGCATTGGCGGTGTTGTGCGCCCCGGCATCGTACATAGAATTGATAAGGATACGGGCGGCCTTTTAGTGGTAGCCAAGAATGACGAGGCGCACATAAGCCTTGCAGAGCAGATAAAGGAGCATAGCGCCCGTCGTGTTTATACCGCTATCGCGCTTGGAAACTTCAAGGAGGATTCGGGAACGGTCAACGCACCCATAGGCAGACATCCCACCGATCGCAAAAAAATGGCGGTCATTCGCGGCGGAGATAAGCGCGCACGCGAGGCGGTGACACATTGGCAGGTGCTTGAGCGATACGGGCAGTTCACTCTGCTTCGCTGTGAGCTTGAGACGGGTAGAACGCACCAGATACGAGTTCATATGGCAAGCATTGGACACCCTCTTCTCGGTGATGCTGTTTATGGCGGCGCGGGAACACAGTTTGAGTCAAAGAATAAAAAGCTCATAGCAGGGCAATGCCTTTTTGCCGCAGAGCTTCGCCTTACACATCCGCGCACGGGAGAGAGAATGACATTTACAGCAGAGTTGCCCGAGAAATTTATAAAGACAATAGAAAAATTACGCGAGATATAAAAAACCGAAGGGCAGAGCCCTTCGGTTTTTTTTCTATCTTGTTCCGTCACATCTTGTTCTTGCGCCGGGCTTCACCCTGTCAAATTCGGGATTGTAGGCGTAGAAATTCTTTGAGTCAAGCTTATCCTGCGCTATGCGCAGAGCTTCAGCGAAGCGCTGGTAGTGTACGACCTCACGCGCCCGAAGAAATCTTATCGCGTCCTTTACATCGGGGTCATCAACAAGTCTCAAAATATTGTCATAGGTCGTTCTTGCCTTCTGCTCTGCTGCAAGGTCTTCGTGAAGGTCGGTGAGAAGGTCGCCCTTTGAGGCGATATATTTCATATCGTAGGGAACACCTGCCGCGGAGACAGGATATATTCCTGTGGTATGGTCAACAAAATAGGTAGCAAAGCTACTCTTTTCTATCTGCTCATCGGTGAGATTCTTTGTAAGCTGATGGATTATCGCTGCCACCATTTCCATGTGTGCAAGCTCCTCGGTACCTACATCTGTAAGAATTCCCGTTATTTCTCCAAAGGGACAGGAATATCTTTGATTAAGATATCTCATTGATGCTCCTATTTCACCGTCTGGGCCACCAAGCTGACTCATGATGATCTGTGCCGCCTTGGGGTCGGCATTCTTTATCTTGACGGGATACTCAAGCTTCTTTTCATATATCCACATAACCTATACCTCCTCAATTTGCTTCGGGTTCCCAGGGCCAGGGGCCTGCGACCCAGCTCCATTCGGAGCAATCATTGTTATCGCGGATAGTCATAGGTCCGCACTTGGAATTTATCGCCTCTGCGAGTGTCTCGCGCTCCTTTATGAGCTGGCGGTAATATTCAAGTGCCTTGCGGCACTTGGGGTAAGCATCAAGATAGAGTGCAGTCTCAATTATAGCAAAATCTACCGTTTTAAGCTTTTTCATAAGGCTATCGCAGCCGCCTCCGCAGCTATTGCACTGGGTGCCTTGACGCACACTGTTGCAGTAAGAACCCTGACGCGTGCCATTGCAGGAAGTGCCTGTGCGTGTGCCGTTACAGGAAATACCCTGACGCATGCCGCTACGCGAGCCGTTATAATGCATATTTCTGTTATCAGCCATTTCTTGTACCTCCGCATGAGGTGCGACAGATGCCGCAGGAGTTATTTTCAGAGTAGCCAAGGAAGGGAAGATCAAGCTTCTTGAAGAGAGTTCCTCTCTCAAGTGCTGCTTCCAGTTCATAGAGCTCGTCAAAGTCCTGAAGGACCGAATATACCATCGCATGTGGGTAGCCCTTGAGTCCCCAGCTATGCTCTCCTGCGCCTGTGCCACAGCCGTCGGAGTGTTCGCAGGCGCATTCGCCGCCCGTCTCGCCGCGCTCGCCAAAGAGTTTGTCTAAAATGTCATCCCCCGTGTTGCAGCGAGGCGAAAAATCGTCATTTGAATACATTTTTTCACACCTTTCAGTTTCTTATGAGCGCCCGCGACAATTTTCACGGGCGCTTCAATGTCATTATATGCCGAGAGGTTGTGAAATGATAAAAAAGACGGAGAGTATCTCCGTCTTTTTACTTTAATTCAAAGCGCTGCCGCGCCAATGATGCCTGCGTCGTTGCCGAGAGTAGCGATACGAAGCTCGGAATCCTTGACAAGGCCTGTGCCGTAGTGCTCCTTTGCAACCTCGGGAAGCAGACTGTCGATAAGTGACTGTCCCTCGCCCGAAATTCCTCCGCCGAGAGTTATCATCTCGGGCTGGAAAATGTTGATTATATTTCCAAGTCCTATTGCGAGATAGTGTATATACTTATCATATACCTCGCGTGCGGCCTCGTCGCCTGCACGCATGCAGTCACAGGCTGTACGGCCCGAAACACGGGGTGTCTCTGCCATTTTTGTGTATCTGCCGGTCGCGCGACACTCCTCGATCTTCTCGTTTGTCATCTTTACAAGTGCTGTTGCCGATGAATATGCCTCCCAACAGCCTCTTCTGCCGCAGGAGCAGGGCCTGCCGTCTGCCTCAATTACCATATGACCAAGCTCTCCACCTGCAAAATTGAAGCCCTCAAGCAGTCTGCCGTCAATGATAACGCCACCGCCTACACCTGTGCCGAGTGTTATCATAACGCTTGACGACGAGCCCTTTGCCGCGCCGCCGATAGCCTCACCGAGTGCTGCGGCATTTGCATCGTTTGCGATCCTTACCTCCTTTATGCCAAGACGCTCACGGAGCATTGCGGCGATAGGGAGGTTTACAAAGGGAAGATTGTTTGTGTATTCAACAACACCGGTCTTGCTGTTTGCAATTCCGGGGGAGGCAACACCAACGCTCTTGATCTCATCAAGCGAAATACCCGACTCTGCTACAAGCTTTTTAACAAGATCCGCCATGTCATCAATGATCGCCTCGGGGGCGCGGTCGGCAAGGGTGGGTGTGCTCATTTTTCTTACAAGCTCAAAGCCTTCGTTTACAAGTCCTACAGCGATATTTGTACCGCCGAGGTCAATTCCAATTCTGTACATATTTTTTCTCCTTTTATGAAGTTTGTGTTTTATCCGAACACCTCTGCGGCACTCACCGCAAGAAGCGTATTTTCGTCTATTTTATCTTTGCCGTAAGCGTCAAAGAAAAGGTCGCGGTAGGCATTTGTTTTTAAATTGAAATTAAGAGTCCACGCGCCCCAAAACAGGTCGATGTGCCTGTCTCCCACACCGCCATTCCCAAGGTCTATAAAGCCCGAAAAACACCAGTTATCAAGTATGAAATTGGGCAGGCAGAAGTCGCCGTGGATAAGGGTGTCACTCTTAAAAAGCTTTTCGTATTCAAGCGCCGCCCTGTATGCATCATCGGCGCTTTCAAAGCTGCTGTATGAGAGGTCATAGATGCCGTTTTTGTAATTTTCCCGAACAGTAGCAAAATAATCCTTCATTCTGTCGGGAACAGGACAGCTCTCGTGGCTCGTTTCGTGAAGCTCACGCAGTATTTCACCCATTTTTATTGCAAGTCGGTGTGGCTCTGTGAGATATTGTTCGTGCGTCGCATCCTCGCCCGCAACTCGTGCGGTGACAAGAATATCGCGTCCCTTGTGGGTCACATATTCTATAACGGGAGCCGACAGTCCCTTCTTGTAAAAATAATCGTCAAGCAGAGCCTCTTTTTCAAGCATTCGTGAGGGCGCGAGCTTTATAAAATATCCTCTGTCACGCTCAATGTATATCACTTTTGCCTCTGGCGAGCAGCTGCTGTCATAGAGCTCTGCACCGTCGCACAGCTTTTTGACTGATGCGGGGAAGAGGCTTGTGTCAAGTGCTATTTTTGTTCGTTTCATATTACAAAAGTGCGTCTTTATTTGTAAGGTAAGCGATGTCGCTCTTATTTGCCATCATCTTGAGAAATTCCTCAAATCTCGCCCACGAATCGTCTATATCAAATTCATATGCGTGGCCCCAGATATAAAAAATCTTCTTTTCGTCTGTCTTAAGGTCAAGGAAATCCTCGCCCATCCTGAAGAGAAAATCCCAATCGTCGTGATGACAGGTGGGCTTAAACTCAAAAAGGTTCTCCTGTGGTTCAAGGAGATGGTTTGAGTTTATCGTCCGAGCGTATTTTACACCTGTTCTTTCCTTTATTATAGTTGATGTGCGCGTGTCGTAGTCTCCGCCCGGGTAGGCAAAGCCCACTACCTCGTAGCCGCACAGCTCTGAAATGCGGAGTCTGTCCTCTTCAACCTCGCGTACAATATCCTCCTCGCTCATTTTAGTAAGATCGGGGTGTGTGAGCGAATGCGCCGCAAGCTCGTGGTCTGCGTAGACAAAGGGAACATCTGCCGCAGGGAACTTGTTGTGATTTACCGTTCCGCCGTCTCGTAGCTTGAGCACGCGCTCCTGCCCTAGCCAACAGGTATTTATATTGAAGGTAGCCTTCATTCCGTATTTGTTAAAAAGCTCTATAAGACGCGCGTCCTGTGTAACGGCATCGTCAAAGCTGAAGGTAAGTATTTTATTTTTCATAATTTACCTCAAATTGAAAGCAGAAGTACCGAAACAATACCGAGTGCTACTCCCACCCATTGACTTACGCGCAGTCTTTCGCGGAAGGCAAAGAGCGAGAATAGTGTAACGATTATAAGTGCGCCGATACTTATTGTGGGATAGATAAGGCTTGATGAAAGAGAGCTTGTAGCAAGTATCATAACAAAGAGATTAAGCAGGAGATTGCAGGCTCCCGTAGCTATAGGCAGATAGCATTTCTTTGTGATGAATTTTGCATCGGAGCGGTCGGACATAAAGAATTTTACAACATAGAAGATAAGACCGAAGAAGGTCGCTATCATCATAAGCATATTTCCGTATTGCCCGTCAAATGCCATCTGCTGTGTGCGCTGAACTATCGTGCAGGCCGCATTACCGACAAATGCCATAGCTACATAAAGAAGCCAGCGCAGGGATATCTTTTCTTCTGCCTTGCTATCGTCTCTCTTGCCTGTGTAAAGGCAGAGGAAAATGGCTATCATAACAAGCACAAGGCCGATAACTACAGTGGTGGTGGGCGTTGCATCCCAGAAGAAAAATCCCCAAACGGTAACGGCAATAAGGGAGAACTGCTGGATAAGTGAGGTCAGTAGCACAGGACCCGTTCGCAGAGCATTTATTATGCCAAATGTTGAGACGCAGTATGCGATTCCAAAGCCTATTGCGTAGGGAAGAACTGCAATATTGAAATCGGCATTGAGCGCAAACAGGAGTGTCCAACCGAGAAAAACGGTAAGAAGCTGAAAAAGATTGTAGTAAGACGACGAGTCCTTCTTTCCGACGCACGCGCGGTTGAAATATCCGCCGAAGATGCTTGATGTTGATGAGCAAGCAACAGAGCCCGCGAGGAGTAAATAGTCCATATTCTTTTACCTTTTATGGTTTAAACCTTTCTTTTGAAATTTCCGAACACCTCGTTCACCTTTTCAAAGCTTGCAAAGGAATCAGGGTATTTTTTTATTATCTTCATCATCTCACCTATCTGTCGCTTGTTGATGATGCAGACGAGCATATATTTGTCGCTTCCCGAGTAAACTCCGTGCACCTGCATCTTGGTAACACCGTGCTTGAGGCGCGCAATAAGCTCTGCCGCAAGTTCATCGGGCTGTGATGTGATTATTTCAAATTTGTAGCCATTCTTAATGCCGCTGAGTCCGTTGTCAACGATGATATTGGCGATAAAAAGATTAAGAAGGGTACATATCACGGGTGTTATCTTCATTCCGTAAACAAAGAAAGCGATAAGCACCACGCTTGTATCCATTATAAATGAAACATAGGCGATATTCGTCTCGGGGCGCACTCGGCGAATGAGTGCAGAAATACCATATGTGCCGCCGCTCGCGCCAAAATGACGGAGCATAAGCGAAAATCCAAAGCCTGAGATAACACCTGTTGCAATGCAGGCGAAAACAATATTGAAGTCGTCGGGCGACGCCTCTGCAGAGTAGGGATATGCTCCAAAAAGAGTCCAGATATCGGGCATAAAGGACTGCACCGCCATATAGATTATGAGCATTACGCCAAGCTTTTTGTCTATCAAAGCGCTCACAAGCACGAAAATGGGCAAGTTAAAGGTAAGCATCAGTACAGACCAGCTTACTCTGTCCTCTAAAAGATAGTGCGTGATGGTTGCAAGACCGCCAACTCCACCGGGCGCAAAGCCGTTGCTGTTTTGGAAGAAATGATATGCCGTGCCAACGATAATTCCCGCACCGATGGCAACGAGAATATCAAAAAATAAAGTTTTAAGTCCTTGTTTTTTCATTTTCTTAAAATAATCCCTTGTTATATTTGATTATGGCAAAGATAGATATACCGAGACCTGATATCATAAGAACAGCAAGCAATATGTTTCCAATGGCAAGTAGAGCGGTAATATCTAAAAGCTCTGCGAGGAATATGAGTATACCCGATACGATAATACTTACTCCGCAAAGAACTGTGCCGAGCCCCACGAGTCTGCCAAAGGGCTTTATATCCTCTTTGACTACTCTGTGCCGGTGGTAGGAGTGAAGGGAAGAGATATTGCCCATCATATTCAATATGCCGAGGACTACAAGTATAGCCCCCACGCCGAGCATAGTTATAAGGAAGGTTATCATGCTTTCTCCTTGTGGTTGTAATAAATAAGAGTATAGATAAATTGAGATTTGTCGGGGAGGACGCGTGCCTCCGGCGGCAAGCTTTTTGCAAAAAGCTTGGCAAAAAATCTCCTGACTTTGGACTTATGCTGACAATATTTGTTTATGCTCGTTGTGAGCACGCGAGGGCGGGGCAAGGGCTGCGGGAGGTAAACCTTTTGTAATGAAAGTTTTTG
>JAZOSH010000022.1:0-10654 GCA_045656985.1 Eubacteriales bacterium
GCCGTCATAATTCCGTCATGGTAGTAGCCCTGGTCAAGCACAAGACGCTGGAAAACGCTCTTGCCGTTAAGCATAAATTTTCCGTTCTCAAGCGCTACCGAGCGAAGCCCGAAATAGCTTTTTACCTTGTCCTCACCAAAATATAGGTAGATGTCATAAAGTCTGCCCTTGCCAAGCTCCCACGCGTGTGTTTCGGAGAGAGTTATTTCAAGCTGTGCTGTGGCAGAGACATTCTTTTTCTCAGCTCTGCCTACAAGTCTGCCGTCATAGTATGCCTCTGCAACAAGTGTCGCTCTGCCCGAAAGCTCGGCATCAATCGTAAGAGAGGAGTTTTCAAGGTCAGGCAGAAGCCTTGCGTGCTTTATATGTGTAACGGGGAGAAATTCAAGCCACACCGTCTGCCATATTCCCGTTGTTCGTGTATAATGACAGCCGTGGGGAAGGAAGTGGTCGGATTGCTTTCCTCTCGGCTGATTGTGCGATTTTGTTTCGTCATAGCAGGCAACCGTGATGATGTTTTCGCCCGACCTTACAAGAGAGGTTATGTCATACTCAAAGGGAGCAAAGCCGCCTATGTGAGGAAGCCCCGCAGGTGTGCCGTTTATCCACACCCTTGTTTCAAAATCTGCCGCACCAAAGTGAAGGATGGTGCGTTTGCCCTTTATCTCGTTATCGGTGAGCGTAAGTGATTTTTTATACCATACACAGTACATAAAGTCCTTTTCGCCGACACCCGAGAGCTCTGACTCGGGGCAGAAGGGAAGAATTATCTCACCCTTAAGGGTGTCTGCCTTCTGGAGTTGTCTGTTTTCACCGCTTTTTGAATTGTCTATCTCAAACATCCATTTTCCGTTGAGATTTCTCCAACTGCTTCTCTCCCACTGTGGATTGGGATGCTCGGGGCGTGGACAGTTAAAAATATTCATAAAAGTCTCCTTGATTTTTTTGTCTTGGGGTCTTGCCTTTTCTCCTTAATTAGATTATAATATTTTCAGGACAGTTTTTCAATACAAAAAATTCATTATAGAAGAAAAATGGTGTGATATATGAGCAAAGTTTGGTGTGTTCAGGACTGTGTAAAGTATAGAGGCAAGGAAAAGGGACTTGCGTTTTTTGCCGATGAGGGCGTTCCCTTTATGCTTGCTATGGCGGGTGTTTCCTATCCCTATCCAAAATATGTAATGACAAGGCAGGAGAACGAGCGTGTCAATGTCTTTTTGTATGTTGTTGAGGGTGAGGGTGAGGTCGTTATTGAGGATAAGACAAAAAAGCTCTCCGCGGGAGACCTTCTCGTTCTTCGTGAGCAGGAGCCCCAGTACTACAGAGCTCTGCCCAATAACCCGATGAGAACTATGTGGATAAACTACAGGGCAAGCTATATCTCGGCATTTATGGATGCCTACAAGGTGAAAAGCGGCATCTATCGCGGTGAGGGCTGTGTGAAATATATTGAGGCGGCGCTTGATGCAACACATTCGGTGCTTCCACGCAAGGAGATATGCAAAATACTTACCGAGCAGGTGCATAAGATAATAGAAACTGTCTCACCGATAATGATAGATGAGGAGTCAGTGACTCTCTCAACGGCAGACAAGATATGCGAAATGCTTGACTCGGCACTTTATAAGAAGCTTGATCTCTCCCGCGTGTCGGAAAAACTTCACATGTCAAAATCCAATGTTATAAGGATATTCAAAAAGCAATACGGTGTAACGCCCTATGAGTATCTGATTGCCTCAAAGATCGAGGCGGCAAAGATGATGTTGGTGAGCACGCAGATCTCCGTCAAGGAGATAGCTGACAGACTTTGCATTTCAGATGAGCATTATTTCTCAACGCTTTTCTACAAGCGCGTCGGTATGCGCCCAAGCGAATACAGAAAAAAGGTAAAAGAATAAAAAAGCAGATGCTTTAGGGTCGTGCCCTAAAGGACAGTTTTCAAAAATACGGTATATCTCGAAAGAGGTATGCCGTATTTTTGCATTTGTGGTCACAAATGCAGTGCTTGTCAGGAAAATTGATAAGCCATAGATGAACATAAAAAAGGCCTCCCTTGTGTAAAGGGAGCTGACAGCGAAGCTGACTGAGGGATTGTTTTACTTTCTTTTTGCGCTTTTACAACCCCTCCGACACGGCAAGCCGTGCCACCTCCCCTTACACAGGGGAGGCGTTTTTCTATCTTCCGGAAGGTATTTTTGATAAAATCTTGCTAAATATATTTACAAACCGCAAAAATCGTGATATAATAACCGTGCCAAACAAATTTAATAGTAGAATTAGCGGTATCTTTTCTTTATGGGATAATTGTACCCTTTTTTCGCCATAATCATTTTTAGAATTTGGTAAAAGCGCAAATTCCTTTTAAATGGTTATGGTAGAGATACTCTAATTCTATTTAAATTTGTTTGGCGACAATTGGAGTTTGCGTTTTTCGGTGCGCTGACTTCGGTTGGCGCACTTTTTATTTTCGAAAGGAGAAAAAGAATGTTTTGCTTAAAATGTGGAAAAGAAATTGACAACAATGCGATGAGGTGTCCATATTGTGACTGCCCCACAGAGAATGCGGGAGAGGCAATTGATACAACTACTATTGATCCCTCTATCAAATCTGCTAAATCCTTTGGAATAACAGCTATAATACTTGGTGCTTTAGGAATACTTTGGGCATGGCTTTTAGCTATTTTTGGATGGATTTTGGGCGGTGTAGGTCTTGCACTTGCGTTGGTGGGCAGAAACAAAAACAAGTTTGAAAAGACCTGCAAAATAGGACTTATTCTTTCCGCTGTTGCATTGGGTTGTTCATTTATTAGCTCCTTAATTGGAATGCTTTTAATGATGTAAAAAAGGAGCTGCTGATTATGTATTGTTCGGGCTGTGGCAAGCAGTTGCCTAATGGTAGCACCTTTTGTTCTGGTTGTGGAAAACAACTGCTTAACAGTAATGTTTCACAAAACGCTGGACCGCAAATGTCTTCAAACAAGGGACTAAAGAATGCTGCTAACGGATGTGTTTACAGCATTGATGGCGTTAGAGGAAAACATATTGACGTTTATGAAAATAAATGCACCATAAAAACCAAAGTAACTCTTGGCTCAATTATTGCCTCAAATGCAACTGACGGTGAAAAAACCATCTATTACAAAGATTGTGTAGGAGTCCAATATAAACCCTCCAAGTTTACAATTGGATATTTACAGTTTGAAACCGCATCTGGTATGATGAACAATAAGGGAAGCAATTTCTTTGGAGAGAATTCTTTTACATTTGATACAACTGTTATATCAAATGAAAAAATGGAAGAAGTGGCAAATTTCATTAGAAAAAAGATAGATGAAATCAAAACTGCTGGAGATAAACCAACTACAGTAGTAAATGCTATTTCTCCCGCAGAAGAACTCAAAAAAATGAAAGAGCTGCTTGATATGGGCATCATAACCCAAGAAGAATTTGATGCAAAGAAAAAGCAATTGCTTGGTCTTTAATTACATACGCCTTCCGTAGGCCGAAATATCGGAGGGTAAAAAATCAGCGAGCCGTTTTATGCGGCTCGCTTTTGCATATCATTTTGAAAAACTGTCCTTAAGAGTGACGTTCCTTCGCATCTGCTTTTTTATTTCATCTTTCTTGCTGTAAGGGTGTTCTTAAGCAGCATTGTGATAGTCATAGGACCGACGCCGCCTGGGACGGGGGTGATATAGGAAGCCTTTGGCTCAACGGCGGCAAAATCCACATCTCCCGTAAGCTTTCCGTCGGCACGGCGATTCATTCCAACATCAATAACTACTGCTCCCTCCTTGACCATATCTGCACCAAAGAAATCAGCCTTTCCTATTGCCGCAACAAGAATGTCGGCACGGCGGCAGACCTCTGCGAGGTCGCGTGTTCTGCTGTGGCAGACTGTTACAGTTCCGTTTGCGTGAAGCAAAAGCATTGCCTGCGGCTTGCCGACAATGTTAGAGCGACCGACAACTACACATTCCTTGCCCGATACCTCAACTCCGCTTCTCTTAAGAAGCTCCATAACGCCTGCGGGCGTGCAGGGGAGAAAGCTATAATCGCCTATCATTATCTTGCCCACATTATATGGGTGGAAGGCGTCAACATCCTTCTTCGGGTCTATGCGGAGAATTACCTCGTTCTCGTCAAGGTGACGGGGCAGGGGAAGCTGACAGAGTATGCCATCTATCTTCTCGTCTGCATTGAGCTTGTCAACAAGGGAATTGAGCTCATCCTGTGTTGTTTCTGCGGGGAGCTCATAGACCTCGGAATAAAAGCCTACCTCCTCACAGCCGCGCTTTTTATTTCTTACATACACTTGCGAGGCGGGGTCCTCACCAACGATTATAACCGCAAGTCCCGGGGCGCGAGCGCCCTCGGCAACTATCTTTTCAACCTCCGCCTTTATCTCGGCGCGAATATCCGCCGATATCTTTTTTCCGTCAATAATTTTTGCCATTTTTTTCTCCTTACTGCTCATCTCCAAAGAGATTTTTGAGCTTGTCTGATATGTCTGCTTCTTTTTCCTCGCGGCTCGCCTCGTCATCGGGTGTGACTTCGCACTCCTCAGCTTCGGTGCTCTCGTCGTCAGCGGTTGCCTCTTCTGTCTCGGGCGTGCCCGAAGCATACGCGGGGGTATATTCAACTGCCGCAAGCCTTGCCTTGCGTACCTTAAGGAAATTCATGATAAGAAGCACTGCGCCTGCAACGAAGCAAAGGAATCCAACCACTTGCGAGATCCTGAAAACACCTACATAAAGGCTATCGGTTCGAAGTCCCTCAATAAGCATTCTTCCAAAGCCGTACCATGTGATATACATGAGGAATATCTGTCCGTCGAATTTCTTCTTTTTATAGAGTGAATTGATAATGATAAAGCCAACAAGGTTCCAAAGCGACTCATAAAGGAAGGTGGGGTGATAGAAATATCTTATCTGACTGCCCTCGCCATAGGAAAGTCCCATTCTTATAAAGTAGAGTGCGCTGTTCTCAAGCACCTGTGTTCCGTGTGCTTCACCGTTGAAGAAATTGCCCCAGCGGCCGATTATCTGTCCTATCATAACAGCAGGGCAGACCATGTCGTATGCCTTCATAACATTTATTTTTTTGCGTTTGCACACGAAAAAAATCGTTATCGCGCCCGCGATTATCGCGCCGTATATGGCGAGACCGCCGTTCCATATCGCTATTGCATCAAGGAGACTGTCATATTGGTCAAGAGAGGTCAGCACATAATAAAGTCTTGCGCCTATCACCGCAAAGATAACAGTGAAGATCGCCATATCAAGCAGGTCATCAAAGGAGATGCCCTCATGCTTTGATCTGTATGTGCAGTAAAGTATTGCAAGGATGATGCCGAAGGTGATGAGTATTCCGTACCAACGCACAGAAATATTCTCTCCGATGGCAAATGCCTCCTTACTTACCGAAAATGGGTCTATGCCTATTCCGGGAAAGGAAATATTGACTGTATTCATAATAAACCTCCTGTTTATTTTGCGTCATTTATCGGGTAAACAGCCGAGAGAGTATAGCACTCGTCGGGGAAGGCTCTCTCAAAGAGGGCTACTACCTCCTCAAAGGTCAGCGAGCGGAGTATATCTCCGTAGCCAAAGAGTGATGACTCCTCACATGCAAAGCCAAGCAGTGTGTTCGCTATGCTTTCGGTAGAGTCAAAGAGCTTTACATATTCGGCGTACATAACTCGCTTTGCCCGCTCAAAGTCGGAGCGGTCAAGGCCCGTCTTTTTTGTTCTTGCTATATGATTTTTTACCTCATCAAGCACGGCGTGCGGGTCAGATGCCTCGCCTGCAAGGGAATTGTATGCCGAAGACTGTGAGATAGTGTAGCCGTATGAGAATGAGGGAGTTATCACCTCGCGCTCAAGCAGGTCATTGTAAAAGTCGGAGCAGCGCGAGAAGAGCATCTCGTCAAGGATAGCCATAAGTGCATCCTTTCGCTGTCTTTCGTCGGCGTCCTCGGGTATGTCTGTGTCCTTTATGCCGATGCAGAACATTGGCTTTGAGACATTCATTTTACATTCAACAAGTGCGCTTGCCGCCTCTCTCGGCTCGCTTGCATTCTCATCTGAACGGATTATCTCGGAGGAGAATGTATTTAGATCAAGTGTAGCGTCAACGATGTCAATGACCAAAGAGGGCTCTATGTCACCCGCGACTACAAGTGCCATATTTGAGGGAGAGTAGAAAACGCGGTGGCAGTCATAAAGCAGCTCGGGTGTTATCTTTGAGATGGTCTCAACCGTTCCACAAATGTTGCGCTTTATGCTGTGATGCTTATACATTCCCTCAAGCATGCCGTAAAAGCAGCGGTCGGAGGGAGAGTCGTCATACATCTTTATCTCCTGCGCGATGATGCCTCTTTCCTTTGCCACCGACTGCTCTGTGAAATATGGGTGAGTCACAAAGCTGATAAGCTCGCGCAACGACTCACCGAAATTTTCGGTACAACTGAAAAGGTAGGCGGTCTTGTTAAAGGAGGTGTAAGCATTTGCGTCGGCACCAAGCTCCGAGAAGCGCTCAAATGAGTCACTTCCGTCCTCATTTGTGAAGAGCTTGTGCTCAAGAAAGTGAGCTATTCCGTCGGGAACAGTGATAAATTCTCCGTTTTTGTCTGTCTTAAAGGTGTTGTCTATTGAGCCGTAGCGTGTTCCGAAAATGGCGTATGCCGTTGTCAGCTTTTTCGGGAAGATGTAGACATCAAGTCCCGACGGATGGCGGTAAAGGCTGTAGCTTTCCTTTACCTCGGGAGAGGTGAAGGTGGTGATGTTCTTATTCATAGTTCTCCTCCTCACCGCTCTCTGCCGTTCCGCAAAGGAAATACACGGTGTCAAGCTCAATCGCACCTGCCACGCGGATAACATCGTCAAGAGTTACCTCGGCAAGTCTTTCTCTGCAGGACTCTACCGTGTCTGCTCTGCCAAATAGGGCGGCGGACGAATAGAATGCGTGCAGGTCAAAGGGATTGTCGTATATCTGATTATAAATATTTTTAAGCGACTTGCGCGCAGCGTCAAGCTCGGTAGGCGTAATGCTTCCGCGCTTGATGTCATCAAGCTGCTTGAGTATTGCTGCCTCAGCGCGTTCTCTGTCAGTACATTCAATGCCGCTTGACACCGAGAGTGTACCCGTGTATTTGTTGTATGAGGATGAGCAATAATAGCAAAGGCTCATTCCCTCACGGACATTCATAAAGAGCTTTGATGCGGGCGAGCCACCAAGTATCTCGTTAAGAAGCACGAGGGCATAGTGGTCTCCCTCGCCAAGACAAATTCCCGTTCTGAAGGCGAGCGCAAGCTTGCCCTGTGAGAGAGGCATGGTCTCGGTGTGCGAAAGTGGCTCTCTTTTAGCTATCGCAGGAGAGGGAACAACTGTTTTTTCTCTCTTGTGTGCTCGGTGTGTGCCGAGATACTTGAGTATCTTTTTCTCAATCTCATCCTCGTCAAGTCCGCCCACATAGAAAACATCTATCGGGCGCGAGGCTATCTCACTTTGGTAATATTCTGTAATGATCTGCCTGTCTATTGCTTCAACAGTGGCTATAGATGCGGCAAGATCGGTAAACTCGGGATCATCTCTGCGAACGAGCTCGGAGAGGCGGAGCGAGGCATAGGCGCGCGGATTGTTGATTATCGCACGCATATTGTCTGCCGCTATCTTCTTTTCCTTACAGACATTATCCTCGGGGAAAAGTCCGTCGTCCGAGAAAAGGGGAGAGAGAAGAAGCTCTGCCATCACCTCAAGTGTACCGTCTGCTATATCTGTGCCGTCATCGGCGTAATCGTTGTCAAGAAGCTCCGCGGTGATAAGAAATGTATCGTTTGAGCCGTGCTTTGTGGTTTTAACCTCTATTGCCGCGGCATAGAGCTCGTCAAGTCGGCGATTGAGCGATGCCATTGAGGGATAACTCGCAGTTCCTCTGCGCATAATGCCCGACAGAAGATAATTGTAAGCCGAGGAGAAGCGGTTTTTGGGCATAGTTACCGAGAGTGCAAGCATACCCGTTTTGAATTTATCGGTCGTTATCGTGCGGAATGTCAGGCTGTCAGTAAGCCTTTTTGTATTGAGTGTCATCTATATCCGTCCTTAAAATACCTTAATATGAATATTATACCTCATAAATGTGACGATTTCAATAACAATTTGAAAAATCCTCTCATTGACAAACTCTATATAACATTGTATAATAAAATAAATAAAATTGTTTAATAAGAGGTAACAGGAATGCCAGAACTTTTATCCCCCGCAGGTAACTTTGAAAAGATGCGCGCCGCAATACGCTACGGTGCTGATGCCGTATATCTTTCAGGCAATCTTTTTGGCATGCGCTCCGCCGCAGATAACTTTACAAATGAAGAGCTGTATGAGGCGGTGAGGTATGCCCACGAGAGGGGAGTGAAGGTGTATCTTACCGTCAACACCATGCCCCACGGCTATGAGTATGATGCACTCCGCGCATTTTTGAATGAAATAAAGTTATATGGGATTGATGCGATGATAATTGCAGACCTCGGTGTGCTTGCAACCGTCAAGGAGATAATTCCCGATATGGAGATACACATATCAACACAGGCAAGCATTGTCAGTCCCGCCGCCGCACTTGCTTACGCGGCACTCGGTGCAAAGCGACTTGTTCTTGCGCGTGAGCTTACCCTTTCTGAGATAAGAGCGATAAGAGAGGCTCTTCCCGCCGAAATAGAGCTTGAGGCATTCGTTCACGGCTCTATGTGTGTTTCATATAGCGGAAGATGTATGCTCTCACATCATCTTACCGAGCGAGATGCAAACCGCGGTGCCTGCACCCAGCCCTGCCGCTGGAACTACAAGATAGTTGAGGAAAAGCGTCCCGATGTTCCGATGCCCATTGAGGAAAACGAGCTTGGTACATTTATAATGTCCTCAAAGGATATGTGCACTATAGGAATTATTCCCGAGCTTATCGCTGCGGGAATTGATTCCTTTAAGATAGAGGGAAGAATGAAGAGCGCGTATTACACAGCGGTCGTCACGAATGCATACAGAATGGCAATAGATGCCTATCTTGCCGACCCCGAGAATTATAAGATGAATGACGAGCTCTATGTTGAACTTGACAGTGTCTCCCACCGCGAATACTGCACGGGCTACTATCTTGATAAGTCCACAGAGGTGGCGCAGCTTGCCTCAAATGTCGGCTATATCCGCGAGAAGTCATATTTTGCCACTGCACTTGAATATTCTCAAAGTGAGCTGCCTGAAAATCTCGTATATGAGACAGACTGGGGCAGACTGGCACTCTTTATGCAGAAAAACAAGGTGAAGACAGGTGACGGAGCAGAGGTGATATCTCCCTTGAGAACGGGCCGTGCCTTCACGGTTACCGAGCTTTACGATGAGCACGGTGTACCCATTGACTGCGCCCCTCACCCATTTATGAAATTCTTTGTTCGCGTGCCCTTTGAGGTTCGCGAGGGCGATATTATGAGGAGCTCCGATAGATGATAATTGAACTTATAAAGGCAATACTTTACGGCATAGTTGAGGGCGTTACCGAGTGGCTTCCGATAAGCTCTACGGGACACCTTATTCTCCTTGAGGAATTCATCAGCTTCCGCGTGAGTGATACTATTAGTGTGGAGTTTATGGCAGAGTTCCTTGAGATGTTTGGCGTCGTTATTCAGCTCGGCGCTATCCTCGCTGTGGTTGTTATGTATTTCGTCAAGCTTAATCCTATCTCGCGGAAAAAGAACACCGATGAAAAAAGAGCAACTTTCTCACTCTGGGGGCGCATCATAGTTGCAAGTCTGCCTGCTGCACTTGTGGGAATTGTCGGCGATAAACTGCTTGAAAAGCTTTCGGGCAGGGATATAGATGGCTGGCTTTACAATTCCTATGTCGTTGCGGCGGCGCTTATCATCTACGGCGTGCTCTTTATCGTCATTGAGAGATCAAATAAAAATAAGAGCTATGAGATAATTGATGTCTCGCAGATAAGCTATAAGAAGGCGTTTTCAATAGGTGTCTTTCAAATGCTTGCCATGATACCCGGCACCTCGCGCTCGGGTTCAACGATCCTTGGCTCTATGTGCCTCGGCCTCTCGCGCAGCGCGGCGGCGGAGTTCTCCTTCTTTATGGCGATACCCGTTATGGCGGGTGCGTCGGCGGTTAAGCTACTTGGCTTTTTTGGGTATATTTTTGAGACCGATGTGACCGTTCCGATACAGATCTGGCTCATTCTCGCTGTTGGTTGTCTCACTGCATTTCTTGTCTCGCTTGCGGCGATACGATTCCTTACCGATTTTGTAAAGCGCCACAGTTTCTCTTTCTTTGGTGTCTACAGAATAATCCTCGGCATTGCCGTAATTCTTTACTTTTTGCGTGGTTAAACAATGGATAAATTAAAAATAAATTACCCCATAATCGTTGAGGGAAAATATGACCGCTTGCGGTTGCTTTCTGTGGTAGAGGCGAATATTTATACTACAGAGGGCTTTGGAATATTCAAGAAAAATGAAAAGCTGGCACTTCTGCGCAAGCTTGCCGAAAAATCGCCGATAATCGTTCTCACCGATAGCGACGGCGCGGGTAAGCTTATTCGCTCGCATATAAGCTCCGCCTTGCCCAAGGACAGACTTATTCAGCTCTATATACCGCAGATA
>JAZOSH010000023.1:0-50425 GCA_045656985.1 Eubacteriales bacterium
TGTTTGTGGCCCTTGCGGAAAAATAATCAATAAATCGTAAATGGAGGAATAATATGAAAACTAAATCTAAAAATACATGGATTACAATTATAGCTTTTGTTCTTATAATTCTTATTTTGATCGGCATTTCTGCTTCTTTTAAGCGCGTTGACGAGCTTCTAACTGATGCAGAGAAGCACACACATGAGTATACTTCTACAGTATCAACTGTTGCAACCTGTACGACCGAGGGTGTTTTGACTTACAAGTGTTCTTGCGGTCATTGTTACAGTGTAGCGATACCTGTAGATTTAACAAATCATACTGCAAAGACAAGAGCTTTTTTCACAAATGCTCATGCTGATAATGCAAATACTCACGGTTGGCTCTGTGAGGATTGTATGACGGTGTATGAGTATGAGGCACATGTCTTTGAGAATGGTATGTGCAACCTTTGCGGTCACCTGCAGTAATTAAGGCGGTGAGAACATGAGATATAAAATAGTATCAAGAGTTATATCTCTTTTCCTTGCTCTTCTTTTTGTCTTTTCAGGTATGTTTGTATTTTCTTTTGCTGCAGAATCAGATGTTCCTGTTTTTGAGAATATAGAGGAAACAGATGTTATTACAGACCTGAAGCGTATGGGAATTGATATAACCAAATATCAAAAGGATCTTGATGCCGAGCATTGTCGTATGCTTTTCTTTTTGGAATATGGATATGACTATTCCGGCTCAAGTGACGATTATGGTCTTTATATCTATCTTTATAATCCTACAGGAAAAGAGATAGCTGCTTCTTCTTATTTCAATAGTATTGAGATGCAGATCTCATCCACCTCAAATGTTGATAAGGATGGCCTTGGATTTAATAAGTACAAACTTTCTGTTTGTTCTTATTCTACATTGCAGGGCTACGAACATGTCTTTTATAAGTTTAAGGTTACTGGCAATAGCGCTTTTCTTTTTAATCTCAATAAGGATCTTCGTGTTTACGATATATCCGGTATTGAGGTATATTATACAGGCGATTCAAAGCCCACTGATTACGCTGTTGGCGGTACTTATGCTTTTAGCGGTTACATGCCTTATCATAACTCAACTAGATCGGCCCGTAATACTCTCAAGGTCAATGCTGCAGACAGGCTTATAATTGAGCTTGAGTTACATCCGGTATCGTGGAAAACACAGACATCAGACAAGGGTGTTGGCTATCAATATGAGATGTTCAGTGTTTATTTTGCTGTTCCGAATGACATAATCCGGGATTACGGTAACCCGGAAAACGAGGAGCATAAGGGTCTCGTAGCTATAGACGGGCAGTACAGCAAACATAAAATCAATGGTCTTGTGACGAATGATCAAGCTTTTTATAATACTGCTTACGATTATATCGGTACTGTTGTAAGTGATTATAATAGTGCTGTTCCAATTTCTTTTTATTCATCGTCTTATAAGGAAGCTCCCGGCGGAACATTGTTGTATAGTTATTACGAAAATCCTTTCAACATGCTGAAACAGGATGATTATTTAAATTCTTACAGCTTTGTTTCCGAAAAGGGAGACCGCGCTTATTATCTTGTTGATAAGTATTGTTCTGTTTTTGATTACAATTCTACTAGCTTTGAAGGATTTACTCACAGTGATATATTGTCAAAGTTAAATAGTATTTGGAATGAAAAAGATTTTTTCTGTTCTGGCAATTGTGGTCAGGGCGTCCTTGTTTCTTATGGCGATAATCTTTCTTACACGGTTAATTCTGGTGATGATCTTACTGACCAAATAGCTACTTACGCATCAAATCATAATAAAAGCTTTTTGGGGTTGCTTTCCGGCACAAACAAGCTTGTTATCGAGGATGAGGTTTATGATAGTGCTAAATCTATTCAAGCTATAGATCTTACTGATCTGTATTCGGATGCTGTGCAAGGCTTATTTAAAGAGCATTCTGTTATAGGAGCAAATTATTTCATTGACGAGTCTGATGTTGAGTCTTTTGTTAAATTCGCATCAGCTGAAGCTGTGAAGCTTAATACCACTTATTTGATGCGTTTTTCTGTAGAAGATTATTATTGTACAGAAATTTATGCTCAGGCAAATGGCGTTGATTATAACGACGGTGAGTATTATTTTGAAAAGACTATATTCAAGGATATAGACATTTTTAGCTTCACCTTTGAAAATAAATACTCTCAGAGTGTTGTGATTCCGGTTGTAGCAAGTCCGATTGATAATGTTGGCACGGTAACACCGCCTGCAGGCACAAATTCTTCTGATAACGATAATAAGCTTTCTTTAGGTGATGATCTGAACACTATTGCAAAGCTTCTTGTTCTTATTGCCGGGATCCTTATCCTTGCAATAATTGTCTTTGTTTTCTCTAAACTCTTTGGACTTCCGGTAACATGGCTATTTACGAATGTTGCAAAGGTAATCGTTTGGATTCTTTCACTACCCTTTAAGTTCTTAAATTGGATTTTCAATTCAATAAAGACACTTGGCGGTGCACCATTGAAGAAGGATGATAAAGACAAGAAGAAATGAAAAAACAGTTTATAATTGAGCTGTGTATAATATTGGCCGTTGCCCTTGTGGTCGGTTATATAGTATACACTTTTAGTATAGTATAGAGGTAAAATGTTTCAAAGGATATTTCAAAAAATCAAGGAAAAGGATATAAAATATTACATAGGTCTTTTGCTTGTAGTGGCTTCAGTTGACTTTCTTCTTGTAAGGTCATGGATATGTGTAATGCGCATTGTCAGCTCACTTAAGGACCTCGGCTTGAGCTTTGTTTATTATTTCATGTTCCTATTTGACAAAGAAGGTTCGACCAAGCCGAGTGTCAACGAGCTACCTAAGCTTAATTTGCAAGATTACCTTCCTTTCTCAATTGATGAGGTGCTGCGCAAGCTTGATATATTTCCCGAAGCATTTTTTAGCTTTGATAATTTCAAGGCATACCTGCTTTTTGTTATTCAAAATCTCAATATAGCAATAATCTTGCTGACAATGCTTGTGCCGTGCCTGTGGTTGTTATTTGATATTATTTTTGATGGCTATACGAAGGAACATATAGACAAGCCCAAGGGCAAGAAAATATTTAAGCTGTACGAGCGCTGCCGTAAGGTTTACGGCGCTGCATCGGAGAGGGTAAAGAGCTTTATAAGCTACCTCAAGGAGCATAAAGCATTTATATATATACTTGCTTTACTTTGGCTTGTCAATACAAATTTAATGACTTTCGTCTTTGAATTTGTGTCCTGGTATCTTTATTTTGTTGTGTCCTTTGATTTTTCCTCAATTGGTATTCAGCTTTGCAAGCTCGCTTGCGATATTATAATTGCTCTTTGGACACTGCCGTTCCCGGTGTGGTGTGTCGTTGGATATGTAATATTCAACATATGCCGCACCGCTGCGGCATACAAGAAGCTTGAGCATATGGAAGCCAAGAATTGCGGGTATGTGAAATCACATCCACCTGTAGTAATGGCTGTCGGTACCGTCGGCGCAGGTAAGACACAGGGAATCACCGATCAGTCATTATCTCTTGAGGTCTGCCATCATCATATGGCCCTTGAGCTTATGGACAAGAATATGCTCCGCTTTCCCGAATTTGACTTTCAAGCATTTGAAAAGTCGGTCAGAGAGCAGATCCTTTCGCGTAATGTGAAAAATCTTGCTACTGCCCGGAGATATGTCCGGGAGCTGCGCTATGAATACGGCCGTCATCCAAAGGCTGAAAATTTGTGGGGTTATGATATTCGCAAGTATAAGAAATCCTACAATAACGGTCTTGAGATGGTAGGCATTTGGAAATGCCTCGAAAATTACGCACAAGAGTATTTCATTTATTCAATGAAGGTCAGCCTCATATTGTCAAATATCGCCATCAGAAGCAATATTCAGTTCATTGACAAGGGATATTTTGAAGAGATGAAGGTTAATTTCTTTAAGTCTGATCCCGCAAAGATGGCTGAAGAGTCTACTTATTCTCATATCATGGATTGGGATCTCTTCCGAATCGGCTGTCAGATGTGTAAGGAAAATGCAGTAGCAGGCTCTTTCGAGTTCGGTGTAATCGTTGCATCCGAGATTGGCAAGGAGCGAAGAAATGCGCTTGAGCTTAAAAAGGTCAAGCTTTCAGAAGGTGTCGCTACACAGCACAATGATGCATTTAACGATTGGCTTAAGGTCATCAGACACGAAGCTACCGTTGAGGGTGTATGTTTCATCATCTTCCTTTGTGATGAGCAACGCCCGGAATCCTGGGGCGCAGATGCAAGAGACCTTTGTCTTGTTCTTCGTATTCTAAAGGTGTCAGATGTTAAACTTGCGATTCGCTTCTGCTTCTTACCGCAAATCATTGAATGGATCTTCCCGAAGTATTTCAAGTGGTATCATAAGGTCAAGAAATTCGGCAACGAAAATGTGTATTTCGTTGTAATCCTTCATACCCTGCTTGGAAAGCTCTTTCAGATGGCAGAGTATAAGCGTAATACCTTCGGCTATAAGACGCAGATATACGGCAGTGAGATGGGCGACGAGATCACGAGCACGACCCATCAGCTTAAAGAACATAAGTATTACCTTATGCTCAAGAAGATCTATGCAAGGCGTTATTCAACTGACTGCTTCAAGGATATATTTGCAGTCAGAGCTCTTGAAGCTGGAACGAGTCTTTATGAGCTTCCTGCATATACATCAGACTGTGCAACGCTTGACGAGCTGCAGCAGCAGAACAGCTACATGGTTAATACATTCTTGTCAATGTATATCCCGGCAACAATACAGTATGCTGCATATTGCGCTAAAAACAAAACAAAATAAAACAAACCCGCACGGCAATGCCTTGCGGGTTTTCTTAATAATATGCGAGGCTTGACAAATGTGCGGTAATATGATACAATTATCTTAACCTGAAATGAGGTTAAGAGATGAGTATAAGGATGATTGCTATAAGGTGAGCAATCGCTTCGTAATATTGGCTTACGAAGCATATCAGACTGTATAAGATTCTCATATCGCGACCTCCTTTCAGGTTAAAATTCACTCTATACTCCCTCATATTACCGCACCTTTGTCAAGGGTGTGAGGTATGAAGGGCTATAGGGGTGTTTTTTTATTTAAGAAATAAGAGGTTTACAAAAGAGATAGTGCGGAGGTTGGTAAGGGTATTAGGTATAAATAGATGTGTAGAAAGAAGAAGCGAGGGGCGGTCAGCGATTGGTGAAGAGTGAGGGAGGAGCGCAGCTGTCCCGAGCAACTTTATACAGAGGCCTTTAAGTGTCTTCTTTTATAGCATCAAGCATATCACTTGAAGCGCGAGATTTTCCGCGTCCTTCGCGTCCTCGGAAATTTTCTAAAAAAATTCTTTTCTTTTTTTATAAATGACTGCGCCTGCGGCTGCGGGGGTGAATTAAATAGGTAGTGAGGCGTGAGCTTTCCATAGGAATTTTCCACAGCTGTGGGAAACCCGCTTTTACTGGTTGTTAGGTGTTTTCCACATTTTTGGGAAACTTGCGGATTTAGTTTTTCTTTGCTTACGGTTGACAAAAGTTTTCCAGACTTGTGGGAAACTCCGCGCTATAAGATATACAAGGGTTTTCCATAGATTACCTGTGGGAAAACCTGTGGGAAGGTAGCAGAGCTACCTATTTAAGAGGGGGAGAGTGACCCTGTGTATCTCGTTTTCTAACTTAAGAACAGTATTTTTTTGCTTATGATATTTATGTCGGTGGATTAGCTTCAAGCGATATGCTTGATGCTTAAATTAAGGTGCTGCTAATTGCCTCTGCTTTCTAACTGCATATGTAATACATAATATAAGCGTTCTTTCTCTTTTTGAAATCCGACATCGTTGTCGGATTTGCTTTGTGTTTTATTTGGAACGAAGCCCGACAGGTGTCGGGCGAATAGAAGAAATCGCGTACACTAAGCAGGAAAACCCCCTGCGGCCGAGCGGTTTAGCGCCGGCGCAGGGGGTCTGCTGTGTGCGTGATTTTATTCGTGTGCTCTTTTTTTAAGACAATTTTTTTGTTTTGATACTAATTTTGATACTAACCGATGTAAATTGAGATGAATTTATACAAATTCACTTCAAAATTGTTAAAATTATCTGTATCAAACAAAAATCCCGCAAAGCCTTATAAATAAAGGATTTGCGGGCTGTTTTGTTGGAGCTGGTAATCAGAATCGAACTGATGACCTCGTCATTACCAATGACGTGCTCTACCGACTGAGCCATACCAGCGACCCATTTATTATAGCAAAGGAAAATCCATTTGTCAATACCCTTTTATAAACTTTTTTTCAACATCCAAAATAAAAGGCACAGGTCTCCCTGTGTCTTTTATTTTATCCGAATATCCCTGCAGGGACATATTCAACGACCTCGGTAACGATAGTCTTTTCCTCTCCGTTTCTGTATATGACAACGGTAACAGTATCACCCACCTCAAGCGCACTTATCGCAGCCGCATAACCGCTTGCGTCTGTTATCCTCTCGCCGTTGATGGAATAAATATAATCTCTCGTTTTAAAATTACTGTTTGCGGTATTTGTTACATAAATTCCCGTTGCATTGAGAGAGTATTTCACGCGTGCCTCAAAAATATCGTCAACATACTCAACCTCAATATCAAGCGTAGGTCTGCCGTGAATGTATTTGTTCTCTATTATCTCAACAAGAGTATCGTATATCCTGTCTATCGGAATAGCAAAGCCAAGGCCCTCTATTCCCTCTGCAGATTGCTTTGCATTTACTATGCCTACCAGCTCACCCGCCATATTGAAAAGTCCACCGCCAGAATTTCCGGGATTTACCGCCGCACTTGTCTGCATGAGCACCATTGTTGTTCCATCAATAGTCACTCTTCTGTCAAGAGCGCTGACTATTCCCTCTGTAACGGTGCCGCCAAGCTCACCAAGCGGATTTCCGATAGCAACAACATCTTCTCCAACGCGCGCGTTGCTGCTTGAGCCGCAAACTATTTTGGGGAATTCCTTACTTGTCATGATACGAAGCATAGCAATATCCATTCCGGCATCTCCGTCAAGATATTCTGCCGCGAATTCACTTCCGTCTGTGCAAGAGATGCTGATAGACGACGCCCCCTCAACCACATGGTAATTAGTGACGATATAAGCATATTTTTCGTTCTGCGCAATAACCACTCCGCTACCTGCGCCACTAACAACATAGTTACCAAACATTGAGTTTTTAACCTCGGTAGATGTACCGACCTCAACCACCGCATCGCTCACGAGCTCAACCACCTGTGTTCTTGTAAGTGTTTTTCCCTCGGTGTCGGTGACACTCACCTCGACCTCAGTGGGCGCCTCGTTCTTGACCATATTTATCTCTAATTCGTCATAAAAATCGGGCTCGTCACCAAAAAAGAGCTCGCGAACAAAAAATCCGCCTGCCATTCCGAGAGCGAGCGCAAGAAGCACCGCAATGGGAATAAGCCAGACAAGTGTCCTTCTGCCGCCCCTTCGCCTTTTTTTCTCCTCTGTGCCTTCCGTATATGATCTGCTATCATATCCCGACGAATATCCTCCGCGTGAGCCAACATACTCACGCATATTCTCAGGCTTGAAGTGATATGTGCCGTCGGAATATCCTCCGTTTGAGGTCCAGACATATTCAGCGTGTCTTACCTCGCCCTCATCGCCAACGACATTACCATTCGCAGAGGAGTTGTTTTCAGGAGAAATGCCTTCTCGAGAAGTATCCTCTTCTTTTTCGCAAGTATCCTCTTCTTTTTCTCCATCTGTTTTTTCTTCGCCGCAAAGGTCCTCTCGTATATTTCCACCGTCGCGATCACACTTTGTACAAGCTGAATCACCGTTATTTACCTCACTTTCGGTCAAGCTCTCATCTGCCTCATCTATACCCGAATTATGTTCATCAATTCTGTCATCCATAAACATTACCTCCCGATATTATTACCTACAGTATACTGTCTATTTGTGACCATTTTTTGAAGAAAGCTGCAACTATTATTGAATTTAAAAATTTTTCAGTATTTTCCTTTTCACTTTTTTCTCTAAATTTGCAAATACAGTTGTGTTTTGGGGCAAAATTTGGTACAATGATTATGTTATAATGAAAAGGATGGCATTGATGTTCTCTGAAAACGAACGCACATACCGTGAAAGGCTAATCTCTCTTTTGTCCGAAAACAGAAAACTGCGCGCCGAAAACCTCTTTCTCAAGGACGAGCTTCGGTCAATAGGAGCACGGGCGTCCCTTCGCGATGAGGCGTGGCAAATGGCTCTCTCTCAAAGCAATGCAAGGGCAAGGCTTTTCTCAAAAGGCAGTTATTTCTCTTTTCTCGTAGGCTCGGCACGACTTGGCGCACTTTGGAGCTATTACAGAAGGCTCGTGTATATCGTAAGAAAATACACATTTTTTACTACAACGATAAGAATTCTCGCCTTCCTTTTTACTCTCTTGCAATCGGGGGCCGTTATTGTGCTTTTTACAGGCACAGTGGCACTTGCACTTCCAACAACACTTATTTTGTCCTATATCGCAATCCTTATAACTCTTTTTTCGGCAAAGCGACTCCGTCAACGGGCAAGAGAGCTTATAGGAAACAGAAGTGTAACGGTTTTCTTTCCGCCAAAGGAAAAATCATTCAGAAGCGGATCATATCTCTCGTACGCAGTACGCGAAGCAGAAAAGGCGGGACAGGCTGTTATTATCGTCTCCCCATACCATCTCTCAGCAAAGGGAATATTCACCTCAAAAAGACCGTATATCGCCATGCGCGAGGAGAGCGCGCGTGTTATGATCGTAAAAAAGCACTTTTATTTTTCCTTGAGAAAAAAGGTGCTTGATCCTATAAATGACAGGCTCACGCTTATATTTTAACAGTTTTCACTTATGAAAGGAAGGGCTATGATAAATTTTGTATATGGTTATTCGCCAAAAGCAAGGACCGATACCCTTATCAAAATGATAAAAAAAGATACAGAGGCGGGCAAACGCGCTTTTTTGATCGTGCCCGAGCAGTTTGCCGTTGCAAGTGAAAGACTTGTTTTGCGTGAGCTACCGCCCTCGGCGCAGCTCACGCTTGAGGTGCTTAATTTCTCGCGTCTTTACAACATAGTCTGCCGAAAATACGGAGGACTTGAGTACAATTATATAACCAAGCCTATAAGCTATTGCTTGATGTGGCAGAATCTGCGTGAACATGCCGCACAGCTTGAGCTCTACGGGGATGCCGCGGCAGCACCCGCCTCCTTCTGCGAGCTTGTCCTCTCGGCAATAAAGGAATTCAAGGGCTGTTGTGTGACCCCAAAGCTTCTTGAAGATACCGCAGAGAAGCTTCCCAAGAATAGCGAGCTTTCAAAAAAGCTACTTGACCTCGCACTGATATACGCATCATATTCAAATCTTGTAAGCCGCGCCTTCAGTGATTCGTCCGATGACATATCAAAACTCTGTGACATACTGGGGGAGCACAAATTCTTTGCAGGCACGAGCGTCTACATAGACTCCTTCACCTCCTTTACGGCGGCAGAGCACAAAGCAATAGAGCTTATTTTTGCTTCGGCAGACGAGGTGACTGTAACTGTTCCTCTCGCTACACCAGAGGAAAACGGGATATATACAAAGAGCATAGTTGAGTCGTCAGAGAGGCTTATTGAAAACGCATCTGCTCACGGCGGCTATAAGACAGTGTATGCCGACGATATGGCATATACGCAGAGTGCCACGATAAGATACCTTGCCGACAATCTCTGGACACCTACAAACACAGATAAGCCACTGGATGACGGGGCTATAAGCAGCTATATCTGCTCCTCTCCCTACACCGAGGCAGAGGCAGCGGCAAGAGTGGTGCTGTCGCTTTTGCGCGAGGGCTACAGATGCCGTGACATCGTTGTGATAGCACGCGATGCAGAGCAGTACAGAGGAATAATTGAGCCTGCCTTTGAGCGTGCAGATATTCCCTTCTATTTCTCTGAAAAGATCGACCTTTCGTCAACACCAACGGTAAAGTTTCTGCTTTCGGCACTGCGCATAAAGCTTTATAACTGGAGAAGTGCCGATGTAATCTCCCATCTCAAGACGGGACTTTATGACTTCGATATGCGTGAGATTGACCTCTTTGAGCAATATGTTAGCACATGGCAGATAAAGGCCAAGGATTTTACAAGTGAATTTACCATGAACCCCGACGGCTATGAGGAAAATATTAGTGCAAGAGGCGAGAAGATCCTTGAGGCAGCTAATCTTGTAAGAGGACATCTTGTAGATATTCTTTCGCCATTCTTTGACGCGCTTGACGCGTCAGAAACCTTTGCAGACAAGTGCCGCGCACTCTACGGCCTTCTTGTCAGCGCGGGTGTTGAAGCGCGCCTTCTTGAGCTTGCAAAGAGAGAAAGTGAGCGCAAAAACGAGCGCGCGGCAAGCGAGCTCTCTCGCCAATTCTCACTTGTATGTGACAGTCTTGGAGAGCTTGCACACGCAATGCCCGACGATCTTGACACAAGCGAAATGAATATCTCAGAGCTTTATGAGCTTCTTACACTTTTCTTCTCAAAGACCGAGCTTGGCACGATACCGACATCTGCAGACAGCGTAACTATAGGCTCTGCCTCAACGCTCCGCGCAGACAATCCCAAGTGCGCCCTCTTGCTTGGACTTTGCGAAGGGGTATTCCCTGCCTCGGTATCTGACAAGGGAATTTTGAGCTTTGCAGAAAAGCAGATACTTTTTGATAACAAAATAAAGCTTTCCTCAAGAAGCGAGCTCAACTCGGCAGACGAGCTTATGTATGTTCACAGAGCAATAGCCACCCCAACAGAAAGACTTTATCTTTTCAGCTATTCATCTGCGGCAAATGGCGGAAAGGCTACCTCCTCTCTGCCATTCATAAGAGTTGAAAAGCTCTTTGGCAAAAAGCCTATAAAATATGACAGCCGTGATCTTCTCACACTCACACCGACGCTCCGCTCGGCTCTTGCCTATATAAAGGACACCGAGGGAACACCTCTTTGCGAGGCACTCTCAGCCTGCGCGCGAGAGGATGAATCGCTCTCAGCACACCTGAACGGCATAAATATACCTCTTTCTGACACCGAGTGCTCGGTAAGTGAGGAAAGGGCAAGCAAGATATTTGGAAGCGAAATGTACCTTTCACAGTCAAAGCTCGACAAATTTGTAAAATGCCACTTTGACTACTACTGCGAAAGAGTTCTTTCGCTACGCGAGGAAAAGATATCCCGCTTTGAGGCAAACCATATAGGAACATTCGTTCATTTCCTCCTTGAGACACTGCTCTCCCGTATCGTTACAAAAAATGGGATCAATGCCTCACTTCCACATGCAATGCTTGAGGAGATGACAAAAAGCACAGTTGATCTCTACATTGAAAGGATAACTCCAAAGGGCAAGCCCGTGTCCGCGCGCCTTGCACATCTCTACAGAAGGCTGCACGATATCTCGCTTGTTCTGCTTTCAAATATAATTGAGGAGTTCAAACACTCATCCTTCCGTCCCGAATTCTTTGAACTCAAGACCGACGGCAAAGGCGACAATCCCTCTGCCTGCGAATTTATCCTCAAGGACGGAACAAAGGTCATACTTTCGGGAATAATTGACCGAGTTGACATCTACCGACGCGACGACGGAAAGGTATATATCAAGGTAGTTGACTACAAAACGGGCACAAAGCACTTTGCACTTGAAGATGTGAAGTACGGCTTGAACATCCAGATGCTTCTATACCTTTTCACCCTTGTCAACAACAAGAACGAGCGCTTCAAGGAAAAGCTCGGCGGTGAGGCAGTGGCTGCAGGAGTTACCTATCTCTCGTCAAATATACCCACAATAGACCTTGAGGAATATGAAAGTGAGGACACCATCCGCGCACGCGCAGAGGAAGGACTCTCGCGCAGCGGACTTCTCCTTGATGATAAGGATATACTGCGTGCGATGAATGAGGAGCTCTCCCCCGCCTTTCTCACAGGCTGTAAAAAGAGAGGCGGCGGACTACATGATACAAAGGGACTTGCAAGCGAGGATTTCTTTAAGGAGCTGGAGCGCTCGCTTCATTCAACACTGCTTTCTATAGTAGACGAGATGCGCTCGGGAAATGCAGATGCAGAGCCTTTTATCTACAAAAAGGAGTCCCCCTGCAAGTACTGCGGCATGAAGCCTATATGCCGCCATAAGCCAAGCACAGAGGAGTTCCTCCTCGGTGAAGAAGCCGAAGAAGAATAAGTAAGAAAGGAGAGAAATAATGGGAATATCTTGGACCCCCGCTCAATTAAATGCAATAGACACACGAAATAAAACTCTCCTTGTTTCCGCGGCAGCAGGCGCGGGCAAAACGGCGGCACTCACAGAGAGGATAATCCGCTTGATAACAGCAGAAAAAGACCCCGCGGATATTTCAAAAATGCTTGTTGTTACCTTTACACGCGCAGCGGCAGCAGAGCTTCGCCAAAGGATATTTGTTGCCGTTAACGATGCACTTGCAAAGGACCCGACGAATACTTACTTGAGTCAGCAGCTCGTTGCTCTCTCAAGCGCTAAAATATGCACTATTGACTCCTTCTATCTTGAGGTGGTGCGTCAGGGCTTTGATGCTATCTCCATCTCTCCGTCCTTCAGAACTGCAGATGCCTCCGAGCTTGATGTTATGGCAAAAAGCATTATGGAGGAGACTATAGACGAGCTTTACGAAAAGCACCCTGAAGAATTCTCCGAGGCGGTACAGTGCTTTGTAGGGCTTCGCAACTCTGCAAAGCTTTCGGATATTTTCCTGAAGCTTTATTCGTCAACAGAATCCCTTATTGACGGCATTGACTTTATAAAAAAATGCGCAGAGAGGACCGAAAGCGAGGGTGACCTTGACTTTTTTGACACCACCTACGGAAAGGTGATGCGTGAGAGTGCCATAGAGCAGCTTGAATACACTGTCTCTGTCCTTGACGATTGCTTTGTAACATGCCAGAATAATGATGAGCTTGCGGTAAAATATCTTCCCTCGTTCTCGTATGACCTGACATATTCAAAAAAGCTTCTTGAGCTTCTTGGGGGTGCGGATTATGTTGCATGCAGAGATTATGTGGGAAGCTATTCGCCACTCGCGCTCAAGCGCATGTCAAAGAGCACCGAGGAGAGCGAAGCCGTAAAGGATGCAAGAAACGAGCTCAACAAAAAGCTTGCTATTCTTCATAAAAAGGCATTCAATCTTTCTCCCGAAAGCATAAGCTCACTTATGCATGCCACGGCGCGCATACTCTTTACCGTATATGATCTGCTTTGCGAGTATGACAGGCGATTCAGTGAGGAAAAGAAGCAGAAAAATATCTGCTCATTCTCGGATGTTCGCAGATATGCCCTTCAGCTGCTTGTTAATCCCGACGGAACTCCCACCGAGAGAGCGAGGGGATATGCCGAGCAGTTTACCGACATATTCATTGACGAATATCAGGATGTTGACCGCGTTCAGGACCTTATATTCTCCTCAATAGCCAAGCCCACAGCGCGCTTTATGGTTGGAGACATCAAGCAGAGCATCTATCGCTTCAGAGGAGCCGAGCCCGATGTCTTTGCAGAATACAGAAAGAAATTCCCGAAGATTGATGAAGCAGAGGGCTCTAATGTGGCGTCTGTCTTTATGTCCGAGAATTTCAGGTGCGACAGCAGTGTAATAAAATTCACCAACAAGGTCTGCTCCTACATATTCAGCTCGTGCGCTGAAAGCATGGACTACTCAGGCGACGATGACCTTGTATTCAAAAAATCAAATGAGGACAGAGCCGTTCCCGAGGTTCCCGTTGAGCTTTCAATAATAGTGCCGTCAGATGACAAGGATGCCGATGATGCCATTGGCAATAACCGCACCGCAGAGGCAAGATATGTGGCCTGCCAGATAGCAGAGCTTCTGAAAAACGGCAAAAAAGCAGACGGAACACAGATCATGCCCGAGGACATTGCAGTGCTCTTCCGCAGCAAGTCAACAGCGGTGACGATACGCGAGGAGCTTGCAGCTATCGGCATTGACACAACAGATAACAGTGATGGGGACTTCTTTGAGACACCCGAGGTGCTTCTTATGCTCTGCCTGCTCAATGCTGTAGACAATCCGCAGAGAGATGTCTATATTGCAGGACTCCTGCGCTCTCCCCTATTTGATTTCACAATGGAGGAGCTTGTTGAGATACGCTCATCAAGCGACAGAGCCCTCTCTCTTTACGATGCCCTCCTCTCCTATAAGGAAAAGGACAGCGTACTTGGAGAAAAATGCCGCGCATTTGATATATGTCTGCTTGAGTTTCGCGACAGAGCAATATCGCTCCCCGTGGATAAGCTTTTGCACTACCTATATTCAAGCGACCTCTTTATAGCAAACGGTCTTATAAACAATAACGAAAACAATCCTCTGCTCCGCCTTTATGAGTATGCGAGAAGCTACGAGAACGGATCCTTCAAGGGACTTTACAATTTTCTTGCCTACCTTACAAAGCTCCGCGAGAGCAATAGCGATATCGCGAGCGAGACGGTAACAAAAACGCCAGGCAAGGTTACCCTTATGAATTTCCACAAATCAAAGGGACTTGAGTTCCCTGTTTGCTTTATCTGCAATGTAAACAAGCTTTTCAACACCGATGACTTCAAGGAAAGCCTTATACTTGAGCCCTCTCTAGGTATTGCAATGAATGTGGCAGACAAAACAGGACTTGCGCGAATACTCACTCCTATGCGAGAGGCTATTATAAGACGCACGAGAATGAAGAACACCGAGGAGGAGATGAGAATTCTCTATGTTGCCCTCACCCGTGCGAGAGAGCGGCTTTATATCAGCGCCACTCCGCGTTCCTCCGAAGCATCTCTGCTTGCTGGCGCCGAGAAAAAGCGCCTTTTCTCCTGCGATTATACCATTCGCTCGTCAACCTCTTATCTTGACTGGATACTTACCTCTCTTGCCTTTGAGGATGTATCAGACTACTGCAATATAAGCTTTATCAAAAAATGCGATATAAGAAGAGCAAATACAGAGCCTGATAAGAGCGATTTTCTCCCTGACGATACACTCAAGGAGGAGGCAGAGAGGCTCAAGGAAGAGCTCAAAGAAAAGCTTAACTTTTCCTATCGCTATCTCGAGGCATCAAGACTTCCTGCAAAGATCTCTGTATCCGAGCTTCTCCCAAAAGAGACAAAAAACGAGGAGAACGAGGTTGCATATGAGCCCTTTAAGGAAAGGAAGAATCAGGGCGAATATCTTGCCCCCGCAATATTGCGTGGCGAAGATAAGGATGCTGCTTCCCCTACCGCAAGAGGCACAGCAACGCATCTGTTTTTGCAGTTCTGTGATTTCAGAAATGCAGAGAAAAACGGTGTCAGCACCGAGCTTGACCGTCTTATTGAAAAGAAATTTATTCCCGCAGACAGCACCTCTCTTGTATTCCGAAGTGAGCTTGAGGCATTTTTCAAGAGTGACCTCTATGCCGCCCTCAAAAAGGCAAAATGGGTGATACGAGAACAGAGATTTAACATTCTTCTGCCCCCGTCAGTCCTCAACTCCGATGAAAGATTTCTTAGCGAGACTGAGGGAGAGGAACTTGCCGTTCAGGGTGTTATTGACCTTCTTTTTGAGGACGAATTCGGTGACCTTATCCTTTGTGATTACAAGACCGACAGGCTTCTCAGAGATATGAGGAATGATCCTTCGGCACTCACCGCGAAAATGCGTGAGAACCACGCAAAACAGCTTACCTACTATGCTGAAGCTGTCAAGCGTCTTTTCTCAAGAGAATGTAAAAGAATACTCATTTATTCAACTCATGCCGCTATGGCGGTGGAGATATAACAAAAGCGAGACCTCATGTGAGGTCTCGCTTTTGTTTATTCAAGGTTAACAAGTCTTACCCTACCGTCACTCACGACTGCATTTATACGGGAGCTGAGAGTTCCTCGAAGATACTCCTCTGACAGGGGGTCTTCAATGCTTTCGGTGATGACACGCCTTATCGGGCGGGCACCATATCCACTGTCTGCACTGTGCTCGGCAATAAATGAGACCACCGCCTCGTCAAAGCTAAGCTCTATACCAAGAGTGCGAGCACGCAAAACAACCTCTGCAAGCATTCGTCTTGATATGCCCTCCATATCCTCTCTGCCAAGAGGATTAAAGACCACAGTTTCATCTATTCTGCCCAGTATCTCGGGCTTGAATTCGCGTTTGAGCGCCGAGAGCATCCTCTCAGAAATATCGTTCTCTCGCTTTTCTGCCGAAAATCCAAGTGGGCGAGCGCTCTCAGCATCCTTTGCGCCTATATTTGAGGTCATAATTATTACGGTGTTTTTGAAATTTACCCGTCTGCCCTGTGAGTCGGTAAGTGAGCCCTCGTCAAGTATCTGTAAAAGCAGGTCATACACATCGGGGTGCGCCTTTTCTATCTCGTCAAAAAGCACCACAGAATACGGTCTGCGGCGCACTCTCTCGGTAAGCTGACCGCCCTCATCATATCCGACATATCCCGGGGGCGAGCCTATGAGCTTTGAGACGCTGTGCTTCTCCATATACTCCGACATATCAAGTCTTATCATAGCGCTCTCATTGCCGAACAGCACCTCGGCAAGCGCGCGGGCAAGCTCTGTTTTACCTACTCCCGTTCTGCCAAGGAAGATAAAGGAGGCGATGGGGCGGCGTGGGTTCTTGAGGCCGAGCCTGCCGCGTCTTATTGCGGAGGCTACCGAGCGCACTGCGGCACGCTGACCTATCACCCTCTCCGAAAGCTCGCTCTCAAGCCTAAGAAGCCTTTCCCCTTCCCCTTCCATAAGTCTTGTAACAGGAATTGATGTCCACGCCGTAACGACCTCGGCAATATTATCTTCTTCAACTGAAAAGCCCTCACCATTATCGTGCCGTCGCTGCTCATCAGAAAGCTGACCTCTTTTTTCTTGAAGCGCCTTTTCCTCGTCACGAAGACGGGCTGCCGTCTCAAAATCCTGCTCAACTATCGCCTCTTCCTTCTCAAACGATAGCTCACAAAGCCTTTCCTCAATGGCACGAAGCTCGGGGCGTGAGTCTCCTCGGCTTATGCGAAGTCTTGCTGCCGCCTCGTCTATGAGGTCTATTGCCTTGTCGGGCAGAAATCGCTCGGGAATATAACGCACCGAAAGCCTTACTGCCGCTTCTATTGCTCCGTCACTTATTTTAAGCCCGTGGTGAGCTTCATATTTGTCGCGAAGACCAGTGATTATCCTCACCGCTTCCTCTTCACTCGGCTCACCGATTGCGACCGCGCCAAATCTTCTTTCAAGTGCAGCATCCTTTTCTATATGTCTTCTGTACTCGGAGAGCGTTGTAGCACCTATAAGCTGAAGCTCGCCGCGCGCAAGCGCAGGCTTCAGGATATTCGCCGCATCCACTGCGCCCTCAGCTGCTCCGGCTCCGATTATAGTATGGATTTCGTCAATAAAGAGAATAATGTCACCACATTTCGCAACCTCTTGCATAACGAGCTTCATTCTCTCTTCAAATTCTCCTCTATACTTTGCTCCCGCTATCATTGAGGGAACATCAAGAGTAATAAGGCGTTTATCACGCATTGTCTCGGGCACATTTCCGTCGCTTATGCGCTGTGCAAGCCCCTCTACCACCGCCGTTTTTCCAACACCTGCCTCACCTATAAGACAGGGATTGTTTTTTGTGCGGCGAGAAAGTATTGCTATCACACGCTCGGTCTCACTGTCTCTACCAATGATAGGGTCTATCTTTCCGTCACGGGCGAGGGTGGTGAGATCTCTGCCATAGTTCAGAAGTGCCGATGAATTGCCCGCCTTTCTTCCCTCCTCCTTCTTCGGTGAGTGCGATCTTGCACTCGGACTACTCATTGAAAAATAGGACTCAAGGTCTCCGCGAAGGTCCTCTGCACTTACACCGCAATCATCAAGTAGCTTGACTGCAACGCAGTCCTTCTCACAAAGAAGGGCGTAAAGTATATGCTCTGTTCCTATATATGAGCTATTATTTTGCAGAGACCTTGTCGCAGAGCTCTCAATTATCCGCTTTGTTCTTGGTGTCATATCCGCAGCGCTTACAAAGCTCCTCGTTCCACTTCCCGAAAGCTCTGCCACCGCCCGTCTTATTGCTGAAGCATCAGCGCCACGGGCTATAAGCATTCTTGATGCAACCGAATCTGCCTCACCAACAAGTCCAAGCAAGAGGTGCTCTGAGCCGATATAGCTATGTCCAAGCTCGCGCGCCTCACTGTGTGCACGGGCAAGTGTGTTCTGCGCCTTTTGAGTAAATCTGTTTGCCATATTCCGACCTTCCTTTTAGAGTTATCATAATGATTATTACCTTCACTCTGTCATTTTACTCAAAGGACAAGATGAGTTATACCCATTTTGCTTATTGCGTGTAATCCTTACCGTAATTTTCATATATGTTTACAAGATTATCCCATGTTCTCTTATCTACCGCACCCGTCACATCAAGTGAATGTGCTTGTTGAAATTCTCTTACTGCACTTGCTGTTTCCTCTCCGTATATTCCGTCTATCTCAATTACATCAAGTGTGTCAAGTATCTGGGATATCTCATTCAGCAAAAATTGCACTGCCGCCACGGCAAAGCTGATGTCCCCCTCCTTCAGTGCATATCCGTCGGGCACACGCGGAAAGGGCGAGAATGCACTTGGCGGTGAATAGCGCTCAAGTGAGCGCAGATAGCTCTCATAAAGAGAGTCCCATGTCTCTCTGTCGGCAATGCCTGTTGCCTCAAGACCGTTTTTTATCTGATACGCCCGCAGAGCCTCGCGTGTAGCACTGTCAAATATCCCGTCTATCGGCAAAGGCGGTATGTCGCTCTCGGTATATGAGAGCTGCCGCAGATATCTCTGCAGATTTCTTATTGCATCTTCCTCGGTAAACTGTCTCATATTTCCTCCTTTTACGAACCGACCTCAAATCCCGGGTACTGCCCTTCGCCAAGCGATGTGCCGACCATAAGGTCACTGTATATATCTGTCAGCACATTCCATGTAAGTATTCCCACAACGCCAAGCTCGGCAATGCCGAAAAGGCGCTGAAAGGCAAGCACAGCTCGCTGTGTCTGACTGCCAAAATACCCCGTCACATTGACCGAGGGTATCTCGGTATAATACTGCCCCACAAAGTTGAGGTATTCCTGAAGCAGTCTGACATCCTCCCCCTCAGAGCCTACACTCAACGGCACACCGCTAAAGGGCACTGTCAGTCCGTCGGTAAAGCGCTCGGGAATTGCGCTGATAATGCCAAGATATGCGCTGTATATCGCCTCCCATGTAGCCGCATCAACTACGCCCGTTATAGGAAGTCCAAATGTCCTCTGTACCGCAAAAATGGCATTTTGCGTGTCATTACCGAAGATTCCGTCAACGCTGACGCCCGGCACCGTGTTGTAATATGCCGCGAGATAGTCAATATAGACCTGAAGATTTGCCACAAAGTTTCCGCTATCGCCAAATGAGAGCTCGCCTGGGAACTGCTGTGTGACCTCGGATATCTCTATTCCCTCCGAGTTAAGCTCATTAAGTCGCTTTACAGCATTGTATATTCTTTGTATCTGGTACCATGTTGCCTTGCCCACTATTCCGTCGGGTGTAAGTCCAAAGATGCTTTGAAACTCGCGCACAGCCTCCTCTGTATCACTTGTGAAAAATCCATCGGGCAGAGCTATCTTGGGTATGGCGGGGTAATTTGACGATATTCTGTTAAGCCTTATCTCTACCGTTCTCACATCGTCGCCGACAGAGCCCACACGAAGCGGAAAGTCGGGCACACTTGCCGTTACCGAGTCCACGGGGGCATCAAATACGATATTTATATCGTCGCCGTAATAATACTGCAGTATCTCATACGGAGTCAGTCCCTGTTCTGCAAGAGAAACGCTTCCCCATTGAGAAAGACCGTTACAGATCACCTCAACGCCGTCACAGTAGGCGGCAAAAAGGGGCTCAACATTATTTCCGCGCACGATATAGTTGTTAAAAAGCTCACCTGCGAGCTGTCCTATGTTTTCAAAAATGTCTCTGTCCTTGACAAAGGACTGGTCAAAGGCGGTTGAATTGGTTATATCAAAATCATAGCCACGCGAACGGTAGAACTCGGTGTATATTCTGTTGAGAGCAAAGGATATCTGCGCATACATATTTGCCCTTATGGCGTTCTCGGGCCAGGTGGGGTAAATCTCACTTGACGCAACATTTGCTATGTAGTCAAGAAAGGGCAGCGTAACATTTTCAGCATCGCTGTCGGGCGGACCGAGATGAACCGTTATCGTTGCGGGAATCGTAGGTATATTTGCGTTCATTCTCTACCTCCCTCAAAGCTGTGGACCTTCGCTCTCAACAAGACGGCCGTCATAGGGAGCAAAGTTATCGGGATATTCATTATCCACCTTGGGTATCATATTTGCAGGCTGGACAGAGGTTATTGTGTCAAAAACGGGAACATTGACAAAAAACAGGTCATAATAACCCTCGTTAAAGACATCAATGCTGTAAAGCGCGTAAGGACGGACATTCCCAGGTGACTCGGTCAGCTCTCTGCTCGGTGCAGGAAGGGCAATCTTTTCTGTAAGTCCCGAGGCTCCCGTATAGCTTGAGACATAAAACTCGCTATTAGCGGGGTCGCCTCCGCGCACCGTGACACGCGCGCCCTCAAGAGGTATAGCTCCGCTTGCCGTTGACACCCTGACCACAAGATAGCCCGTTCCAATATCGGTGGCATTTCTTTCGGTATTGCTGCTGTTATCCATAACACATATTTCCTTTCATGATTTGTTCTTTACAGTATATGAAGCAAAGGAAAAATGTGAGAAAAAAAGACATTACCTGCAAACAGGTAATGTCTTTTTTTAATATTCAGCAACTATGTGCTCCGTGTATGTGCTTGCAATTGCTTCCTCAACGAGCGCCTCGAAGTCAAGCTTCTGCTCCTCGACAAGCACCTTCTCGTACTCGGGACGCGTTCTCGGATGCTTGGGTGTGAATACCGTGCAGCAGTCCTCAAAGGGCAAAATAGAGGTCTCAAAGGTATCTATCTTGCGAGCTATCTGCACTATCTCCTCCTTATCCATTCCTATGCAGGGACGGAAAACAGGTGTCTGCTTTACTGCCGCATCTGTAACCTCTATCGCCTGCATTGTCTGCGAGGCGACCTGACCGAGGCTCTCACCTGTGATAAGCGAGCCGCAGTTATGCGTTCTTGCTATCCTTTCGGCAATGGTCATCATATATCTGCGAAGCAAGAGGGTGAAATAATCCTCGTTACACGCCTTTACAAGCTCCTCCTGAATATGTGTGAGCGACACTACATGGACATAAATATCACCCGCATAAACGGCAAGAAGCTTTGCAAGCTCAAGCACCTTCTGTCTTGCTCTCTCGCTTGTGTAGGGGAAGGACTCAAAATGAACAGCCTCTATCTTAAGTCCTCTCTTTGCCATCATATAGCCCGCAACGGGCGAGTCAATTCCTCCCGAAAGGAGAAGCAGTCCGCGGCCGTTTGTGCCGATAGGCATACCGCCCGCGCCCTTGAAGCGTCCTGCGCTTACATATGCGCCAAACTCACGCACCTCAACACGCACCGTTATCTCGGGGTTATGAACATCGACCTTGAGTTTCGGGCGCACAGAAAGCACCTCCCCGCCTATCTCGCGCGAGATCTCCATAGAATCAAGCGGAAAGGTCTTATCGGATCGCTTTGACTCAACCTTGAAGCTTCTCTTTCCGTCAAGAAATAGAGGCAGATATTCCCTTGCGGTCACCCTTATGCTCTCCATATTCTTCTCGCAGACCGCGGCGCGGGAAAGCGATACTATACCAAATACCTTTGATGCCGCCTCAAACATTCCGTCAAAGTCGCAGAAATCGTCAAGTGGCTCAACATATATCGTGCTCTGCGAGCGGTAAACATCAAAGTTACCGTATGACTTTACACGCTTCTTCATCTCACGGCAAAGCATATCCTCAAAGTATTTCTTATTTGCTCCCTTTAGGACTATCTCGCCGTATTTACAAAGTAAAATTTCTCTCATAGCTGTAATACAAGGGGAAAGCTATAAGCTCTCCCCTTAATTTCCTTTCTTATTCTGCCTCGTAATAGTGGGGGAAAAGTGCCGCCCATACCTCACGGCAGGCGATCGTGTCAGCAAGCGAGGAATGGGGTGTTCCCGTCCATTCAATGCCGAAGCACTCCATAGCATCAATAAGTGATGCATTCTTGAGGTCGGGTCTGTGCTCATGAATATATCTGACATACTCATTAGCGCAGCAGCGGATCTTATCGTGAAGCGCCTCCCTCTCCTCCTCTGTCGCATATATCGTCTTTATATGACTGTAATCAGTTGACACTCCGTAGGCGATGATATTCTCTGCATCGGCAAATATCTCCTTGATGCGCGGTATAAGCTCGTCAAGTGTGGGGGCATCCTCAACCATATCGGGGGTTATACCGTGTATCTTCTCTGTTCTCTTCCACTTTTTAGTGTGAGTGGGCTTCACAAGGGTGTCCATGATAAGCTCACCCTCGGCATCGACCACGGTTATTGAAAGTATCTCGTCTCTGTCATAGAAACCTGTTAGCTCAAGATCAAAGAAAAGCACCTTTTTCTTATCCTTGCCGTAATATGCGCCTCTGTGAGCATCTCCCTCTGCGCGTCTTTCGACAAGATCATCATTATAGCAGTTCTCACAAAGCTTGCGCTTGTATCTTATGTCCTTGCCGCATCTCACACACATAAGAGGCAGACGGTTTGCCGTCTTCTTGTCATAGAAATAAAGCACCGACTTATCTGCCTTGACCGTATATGCCACCGGTTCTTCAACAGTCTCGTAATTCATCTGCGCAAGTCTCTCCCTTGAATAATATCCGCAGGATGCCGCGCGCTTTATGCTCATTCTCTCAATGACAGTGCCGCTCTCAAGCGTCATAGGCTCTACCTTTGCTCTCGGACTGTACCACATCTCGGGCGGTGCCTCAACCACTCTGTCAGAGGAGAAATAATATATAATGCTTCCGTCAGCCGCTATCTCAAATGCCACAGGCTCTCCCGAGGGCATAAGATGCATAGTTGAAAGAGCTTGTCTTGTAAGATAATTTTTGGAGTCAGCCTCACCGCGATTGACCTCGTATATCGTCACACCCGAGCGAAGCTTAAGTGAATTTTTCAAAGCTATACCTCTATGTAATCTCTATAATAACATATTATATTTATTTTCGCACTATTTAGATATTATATCACAATCTGTCACCTATGTCAATCGGCTTTTATCTTTTTTCTTAATAAAAAGGTCCCGTCGTCTATACCGATGGGACCTTTTTATTACGGATATACTTGCCAATTCTTTATACTCTTTGTTCCAAGAGCAGACACCATTTCTGCGATAACGGAATCCTCGCCTGTTGGCAAAAGCACTCGCATCTTGTACATCATTATGTAGAGCTGTGCGGGGTCTATATTTGCTGAAACATAACTTGTAGCACTGCCGCTTGCCGAGGTATATCCTGTAATATCGTAAAGAAGAAAATCAAAGCTTTCCGAGAGGGTATCAACTATCACATCCGCCCCCTGTGTTGAGAAAAATCCCTTCGGGAGCGCAACTCCTATTTTTGCCGTGCTCTCTATTCCCTTCACTGTGTCAACGAAGCGCAACAGCTCATCAAGATTAGTCTGACTCAAGGATGTAACACCCGACAGACGGATAAAGACATCGTCAACTCCGCCGCGTGCAAGCTCGGCACATATAGCGGCGTCATATGCAAGGGCTACCGAGCGCTTGACGGCATCACTCTCTGTAAACGCGGTAACATCAACACCCGCGCTCAAATTGAGCGAGCCTGCGCCGTTTACCACATTACGAAGGGTAACATTGCCCGAGGATGCCGTCTGCTTGCCCATGCTCTGTGCGAGCGACGAGCTGTAAAGCTCTTTGCCGTCAGAGGTTCTTGCGGCAAAGCAAAGTCCGTTTCCTCCAAGACCTCTTGCTCGATTTACATACGCCGATATGGTATTCGTACCCGCATTTACTCCCGAAAGCGACAGCGCATAACCGTTTACCGACGGAACAGTGCTCACAACATCGGTAGCGGGGGTATCATTTTCAAGGGTATGATTTTTCCCCTCTTCTATCTTTCGTCTCCAGAGATTTCCGACGATGAGGAATACCGCTATAAGCACCGCAAGCACCGCCGCACTTATGGCGATTATCACCTTTATTCTCCTTTTTGCGTAAAGCTGACTCTGTCTTCTGTAACGCACATTGAGATTTTTGCCATTCATTCTATAACACCTCTTTTGAGATATTTTTATTTACCTGCCTTACTTCTTTTTCTCCTGACAAGGAAGATGACCAACAAAACAGCACCGCCAACAAGAAAAACTCCGCCCGCGACTGACGCAATTATAACACCGACGGGAGAATATCCCTTTGGAGCCTGAAGCTCGGCAAGAGTAAGGGAGCGAATTTCGTCACTCGGCTCAAAGGAAAGCCCTGCGCGCACATCTTCAAGGAGCTCATATACAGCCGAGGCTCTGTAAGCCTCCTCAAGCTCATAGAAGTTTGCATTTATATATTCGTCCTCAAGCTCAAGTCGCTGTATCACATAAAAGGCTGACACAGTGTTTCCGCTTGTATCAAGTCCCTGTGCCTCAACGACCTCACTGACCTCTCCCACCTCAAGAGCATATGCCGCCGCCTCGTATACGGGGTCCATGCTTCCTTTGGTGAAGTAAAATCCGTCAAGCGTAGTAAGAGTAAAATCCTCGTTGTATTTACTGCCGATGAGCTTGTACATGCTCATTGAGCCGTCCCTGTACTTTGCGAGAGCCTCCTCTGCAAGCGCACGGTTTGCTTCAATATCGTCGCCCTCATTGTTGGCAATCATTATATGCCATGTGCGGACAAACTCTCTCTTTATTATCTCGCGCAGCTCGGCATCGTTGTCGGTTATCTCACCGCTGTCAAGCTTTGCGGCAAGAAAATCGAAATAAAGCATATCCACCGCCGCTGTAAATCTTACATAACGGTCGGTAAGACCGTACTGCTTAAGATTTTTCTTATACTCGGAGCGACTGCCGCCAAACGATGTCTCTATCATCGTATCTATGTATTTCTGCACTCTCTCATCAAGCCCCTCGCTCTCAAGAGTAAGTCCCTCGGTAGCCGCAAGAGTAAGAATTGCGTAATTTGAAACGATATTTGAGCAGACAAGCTCACGAAGCTCGCTCTCATATGCACTCGCCGCCGCGCTGTCAAGAGAAGCATACTCGCCGTATTTTTTCTCAAGTCCCTCGCGATAGCTGTTTGCGAGGAAATAAAGCTCCTCGTAATATACCTCGTATTCTCCTACCTTGCCCACAACGCGCAGCTCCTCGTCGGTAGACCTTATCGGTGACGATGAGCACGCAACAAGCGATGGGATAAGCAAAAGAAGCGCAAGCGCAAGTGAAAGTATTCTTGTATAATTCTTAAGCATACAGACCTCAAAAAATAATTATTCATGATAATTATACCTTAATTTTGTGACCGCATTATGAATAATTGCACATTTAAAAGCGATTTTAACAAAAAAATTTAAAATAATATTCCATTTTCGGGAAATATATGCTATACTTGTACTATAAAATTTGTGAGGTGAACGCTATGGAATCAAAATACAGTATGCCCTTGAGCGCTCTTATGAAGGAATTTCAGCTTGAGGAGATATATCTTCCCGATGCTGCTGACAAAATAATGATACGAAGCCCCGAGGTCAGCCGACCCGGTCTTGCCTTCTCGGGCTTTTATGAGCTCTTTGAGTCCTTCCGTATCCAGATAATCGGCAAGGCAGAATACAAATACCTTGAAGGACTTGACGAAGGCGAAAGACGCTCAAGACTTGAAGCGTTCTTTGAAAAGAAGCCTATCGCCGTTGTACTCACCACAAGGCTTGAGGCGTTTCCCGAAATGAAGGAATTTGCCGAGAAATACGGTGTTTCCCTTCTCTTCACAGCCGACAGAACAAGTGCATTTATGGCAGCGCTTATCTCAACGCTTAACACTAATCTCGCTCCCCGCATCACCCGCCACGGTGTACTTGTGGAGGTATACGGTGAAGGTATGCTTATACTTGGCGACAGCGGAATAGGTAAGAGTGAAACTGCTATTGAGCTTGTAAAAAGAGGCCACAGACTTATCGCCGACGACGCAGTGGATATAAAGAGAGTTTCAGCCAAGACGCTTGTCGGAAGCGCTCCCGAGCTTATCAAATACTATATTGAGCTTCGCGGCATAGGCGTTGTTGATGTACGCCGCATCTTCGGTATGGGCTCTGTAAAGGCTACAGAGAAGATAGACCTTGTTGTTAATCTTGAGCCTTGGGATGCAGAAAAGCTCTATGACCGCTTCGGCCTTGACGAGGAGTATATGGATATCCTTGGAATAAAGGTCCCCGCGCTGACAATTCCCGTAAAGCCCGGCCGTAACCTTGCCATTATTCTTGAGATAGCGGCAATGAACAACCGCCAGAAGAAGATGGGCTATAACACCGCAGAGGAGCTTAATCAGCGCCTTATGGAAATGGAAATTGAAGAATAATTTAGTATAAAAAAAGCTTCCGAAAATTCGGAAGCTTTTTTTGCGACTTCGTCTATAAGCCGGGTTCTGTAATCGACGGTCATCAATCTTCGCTTGCCGTCGCCGACAAGCTTCGGCTTTCGCCGTGCCACCCGAGGATATGCGTCGGGCAAACGATCCTCATACGGTGTTGCTTCGGATAGGGTTTACAGCGGACCTATGTTACCATAGGAACGGGTGAGCTCTTACCTCGCCTTTCCACCCTTACCGTAGCTGTCTTGGAAAGTGCAAAACGATGAACACGAAAATGTCTTGAAAAGTCTAACTTAATCTCAAAGAAGTCTGATGTAGAAATCCTTCGGATTTCATTTTTATGTGCTCATCTAAACGCGCTTTTTCTCTCTGCCGTACACCAGTACGGCGACGCTCGAAAAATCACATTTTTTGCATCATTCCACAACAGCTACGGCGGTTTATTTCTGTTGCACTTTCCCGGCAGTCGCCTGCGGCTGATGTTATCAGTTATCCTGCCCTTTGAAGCCCGGACTTTCCTCACGGTAATACCTTTCGGCAACATACCGCGCGACCGTCCGACGAAGTCATATTATTTTATCATAAAGACCTTTTTTTGTCAAGCCGTCAGTTTTTCTTTATATAATTTATAGCCGAAACGGGCACTGCTACAACAGCGGTGATTATTATCTCGGGTATCATAAACAATCCGTTATAGAATACCGAATATACAAACGAGAGCACCTTGCCCGCAAAGACATCAAGCACCCAACCACCGATTGAATAGAAGCCCTCCTGTGTGAAGAACCACTCTGCCCACGCACCGTAGAAGATATATCCCGACACGATATGGCAAAGGTATCTTGCACCAAGCGCAACAAGTACACCAAGCACTATTGCCACAGTCTTGCTCTTAACCTTATTTCTGAATATTCCGCCAAGACCGAGAATGCTGTAAGCAATGAGATAATCAATAAGAAGCACGGCCACCGCTACCCAAAGCCCCATATAGTCATCGTTTGAGGGAGTGAAGAGAGCGATTATGGTTGAGCCCTTGCCGAGCACAAGGTCAAGCACTACCTGTATACAGGAGTATGTGAAGGAAACGAAAAAGCCCCATTTTACTCCGTACATATACGAGACCAGGACTATCGGCAGCATGCTTGCCACCGTGAAGCCTCCGCCAAAGGGCAGATTGAGAAAAGGAATGTAAGCGCATACGAGCGCGAGGACTGTTGCCATAGCAAGCATCATTGCAGATGTTGTAAGGCGTGCTGTGTTTGTTTTTGTCATAACGACCTCCGATAAATAAAAAATTTGACCGCACACAATCCCGTGCGGTCAAATATATTCCGAAATTTATCGGAAACCATCTCCCTACGCCGGCATTATCCGTATCAGGTTAAAGGGTTCGGAGACATGCTCCATCTCAGCCTTTCGGCACCCCTGATTATTATGCGGTTTTACACCTAGTATTTTAGCATACCATTTTTTTCTTGTCAACAGTTTTTTGATTTTTATTCATATTTCTCACTGTCGCAGAGAGCCGCACCGATTACCGTTGCAAACTGCGCCATCTCGGGAATGACAAATCTTATGCCAAACTTTTCCTCAAGTCCCTCAAAGACTCGCGTTACAGAGGGAAGTGTTGTAAGGTTGCCTATAAGAACAACATCCTTAATACCGTGTGCGCGTGCCGCAAAGACCGAAAGCATCGCAATAGTCTCGGCAACCATATTTGCAATTCCGCGCGCCACATCACTGTTTGTGGCAAGGTCTGAAAGCTTGCCGAAGTTTGACGCGGTTATATCCTCATTTATCTGGAATTTATTATCGGCAGAAATATCCTTGATACGAAGGTCAACATTATCAAGATTTCCCTCCGAGCAAAGCTTTTCTATATGCTCCACATTATCAACACCAAGCACTCTCTTTGAAAGTCCTACAAGTGTTCCACCGCCGACGCCCGTGCCTCCGAGATATTTTATTGACGAGTGTCCCTTCTCCTTTTTTGCATGAACGAGAGCTGTTCCCGTACCCATGCTTACAACTATCGCCTCGTCAAGTCCCGAAAGATAAAGTCCGCCAAGGCCAACACTTGCAAACTCCGAGACATTGGTGCATTCAAGATCGTATATAGGCTTATTTATAAATGAGGAGCCAACGCCCGTCATAAGCACGCGGTCTATATCCGACAGGTCAAGCTCATTCTGCATAGTGAATTTTCCGAAGGCACCATAAATAGATGTGAGGGCATCAGACGCCTGAACACAAATGGGCGAGATGAGTTTCTCATGGCCCTTTTTCTCGCTCTGTATTCCCACTATCTTTGTGGTGCTTCCTCCTATATCAATGCCTATTACCGTACGCATGTAACCCTCCGTAAAAAGCAAAATGTTCTTTATTGTACCGCCATTATATCACCGTTGCAGGCAAAAATCAAGTGATATGTGGTTTTTTTCGCAGAAGCGCGCCCGACTCCGCCGAGTTTGAGAGACAGAATGTATAAAGTGCATCAAGCCTTGCTGAAAGCTCGGTCTGCCTTTTGGCCGCCGCATCGGCAAGCTCTGATGCGTCTGCCGGCTTTGTTATCACCCTTATGTCACTTCCCTTTCGCACGCCAGATAGAAATTCACGCCCCTTGCCATTCGCCGCTAGCAGGCAGGTGTATGCTGTGTTGCACAAAAGGTCGTCGTGTTTTACGCCCGTGAGCGCAAAGAGCAGTCCTCTGCGAAGCTTTGCATCTGTATATCTCTTGGTTGAGAGTTGGCGCATAAAGTCCTCGCCCGACAGACTCTCGTGTGCCACGCGGCATATCCTCTCAGCGATTCCACCTTCAAGGCAGGGGGTATCCGAGAGATCACTTGCCGCATGAAGTCTGAAAAACAGCCTTGCCGCCTCATAAAATTTACACTTATCAACAAGCTCGCCTGCATCTTTAGCGCGACAAAGCAGCTCATAGCTCGAACTTGGAAGTCTTTCTTCAAGCATCTTTCTCTCATCTCTGTAAACAAGCTCTCTTATAGCCATAGCCGAGTCGGGAGATCCGTCACTGCTTGTCACATCGCAAAGATATCCGCTTCCCTCTCTTTTAACAGTTATAAAATTAATCGAAATTCCCATAAGGTGAGCCGCCTTTATATATTCAACTCCAAGAATATCGTTCGATGAAAGTGAAGTTCCTGTTTTCTCTCTGATAAGCGAGAGGTACGCCGCCGCGCTCTGCCCACCTTTGAGGAGAAGCGCCCTGTAGAGTGCTTTAAACTCCTCGCCCGCCGCATATTCAGCCGCGTGGCGGAGAAGCTCAATATCTCCGCATTCCGAGCCAAAGATCACTGTATCGCAAATATGCGAGAGCAGAGAAAGAGCACCGCGCGCAAAAAATTCTGCAGATGCCGATGAGAAGGGATAGGGCAATTCAAGCACAAGGTCAACACCGCCCGCAAGCGCCATCTCGGCGCGATTATATTTATCGGTAAGGGCAAGCTCGCCTCTTTGCGTGGCGTTACCGCTCATCACTGTAACGACAGCCGAAGCACCGAGCTCGCGCGCCCTGTCAACAAGATATTTATGTCCCTTATGGAAGGGATTGAACTCGGACACGATGCCGAATATCGCCATATCTCTCACCTCCAAGCCTTTCTTTTTTCCATTGTACCACACTTAATAAAAAAAAGCAATCATTTAATTTTTTGATATTTTTCGACTAAACCACAAATATATTGACAAACACACGGTTTGGATATATACTTAAGAATGTATGGTATGAAAGACACTTCAAAAGGGAGGGCATCAGCGATGAACAGCTTTATACTTTTGCTTGACAGGGCAATAGATGCAACTGCATGGAGAATAGAAACACCCAGATCATACGGCCCATTCCATATAATCTTCACTCTTGTTGGCTTTGCGCTCTGCGCCCTCATCGCGTGGAAGCTACGGGGCGCCAATGACAAGCAAAACAAGAAGATAATTTTCAGTGTGGGCATAATACTTGCTATGCTTGAGATATATAAGCAGCTCCTTTACCATTTTCATATAGATGCGGGTGAGCCCGGATATTCCTGGGGAATATTCCCTTTCCACCTCTGCAGCGTGCCGATATATCTCTGCCTTATAGTTCCCTTTGTCAAGTCGGAAAAGATACAGCGCGGAATATACAGCTTTATGATGCTATATAATCTGCTTGGCGGATTTATCTCATTCTTTGAACCGTCGGGACTGCTTCACTCCTACCTGACCTTAACAATCATGTCCTGCACATGGCATATGATGCTTGTATTTATAGGATTTTATCTTATCTTCTCTGGCAGAGGTGGCTCAACCATCAAGGACTACAAGCTCTCAACGGTGACCTTTCTTATTCTGGCGGCCATGGCATTTTGTATAAATCTATTATTCTGGGATGTTTCAGATGGTGGAATAAATATGTTCTTCGTTGGACCGAGAAACTCCTCACTTATAGTATTCAAGCAGATCTCCGAGCACTTCGGATGGTATATAAGCACTGCACTATACATTCCTGCCGTCTGCCTTGGAGCATATCTCATCTTCCTGTTTATTACAAAGGTAGTCTATCGGAAGATTAAAGTGCCAAATCATTATAATAAATAAAAAAGCTTGTGACGCAAACGCGTCACAAGCTTTTTTTATTTAAATATCCGCGCTAGAAGAGTATTACAATACTCCTCCTTTGCATCAAAATCCATACAGCCTACATAGATCCTTTCAAGTGCGAAATGGTTTTCCCCCGCCTTCGCAAGTGCCTCAAGCGCCGACGACATAAGAGCCGACTCAAGCCTTTTGTTCGCTCTGTATTCGTGCTTTTCCTTGCCGAGAGCCGGTACATCCACAAAGCGCCGCATATTTATCCGTGTGTCGAAATCAACCTCTTCACCGTCGCTATTGATCACAAATGTCTTACGATCACCCCTAAAGAAGAGCGCATCGGGGCGTTCAGGTGAAAGCGGATCATAGGAAATACGCAAAGGTGTGTTGCTCCTCTCTGCCAAGACGAGCAGCAACCGCAGGAAAAGGAAGCCTGTATCATAGCAATCGTCAATAATATAGAGCTTGCTTGCAAGGCGCTCATAGGTATCGTATCTCACCCTGCCCTGCATTCCTATAGAGGACACCGCACCGACAGTCCTCTCAAAGCCACCGCCCGTAGCGACAGCCGAAAAGATGCGTTCGGCGGCGCGCTCTGCCTTCTCGGTCTTAAAATACGGCATGACAAGTGACAGGTTTATATCGCTTACCCTCTTTGCCGCATCAAGATATCGGTAGGCAAGACGGTAACACTCGCTCTTTTTCTTGCAGAGCATTGCTATCTCGTCATATCTCTCTGTAAGGGCATCGGCATCCCAAAATGCGCCGAGATTTATTATCTCATCGCGCGCCCCCGCGATCTGCGGCTCCCACACATGAGGTGCAGTACCATCAAGAAGAGCTATCTCACCGTCAACTGTTATAAGATCCAGCGAATCGGGGTCTGATGAGCAGCTGTATAGCTCTACGGCATGCCCTCTCTCTGTGGCATGCTTCGCCGCAGACTTTAGAAAGCTGCTCTTCCCTGTTCCGGGACCACCCTTTAGTATGTAACACCTTTTTATCTTCTCTCCTAACAGATCTCCGTAATAGCATATAAAGCCCTCACCGCTGTTGGCTCCCGCAAAGAAATCTCCCCTACTGTAATCCTGTTTATCCATCTGCTGCCTCCCAAAAATATTTACGCAATACATACTATGCGCAAAGAGGCCCTCTTGACAGGCTTATCTGCCTGTAATATTTACATTTACGGGCAAAATTCCCGCCTCATCATAAACTATCTCATTTATCTGCGAGATCTCTGCGGGCAAAAGCTCGCTTCCGCTTACCACGATAGTTGCCTTCTCGCCACTGATAACTGCAACACAGTTTTCAAAGCCCTTTGCCATAACCAGAGTTTCAATATTTGCTTCCTTCTCCATTATCTTGGCAATATTGCTTATCTCGGCAAGCGCATCGTTTCTTGCGCTCTCAGTAGAGGTCTGGCTATCAACTACAGACTGAAGCACCTCTATTGCCTCATCGCGCGAGCGCTGGCGGCTGACCTCAACACTTGAGAAATATTCGTCATCGCTCTCTTCGGGTGCGTCAACATCCTGCGAGGGGGTAGTATCCTGCATGCCTGCAGAGGCATCGTAATCGTGGCCGTCATCACCCCGTGTGCTCATTACTACGAAATTAAGGCATATCGCCGCACCGATAAGTAAAACTGCTCCGATTATGATGAAATTTCTTCTGCCTATACGCTGGCAAAGCTCCTTGAATTTTTGCGTGAATTTTTCAAATTTCATAATATCTTTTCCTCCAAAGATTGTTTATACGATACATTTATATTTGTCCTTATACTAAATTATTACCGATTACGATGAGGTAACATAAATTTTATTGGTCGGCAAGTCAAATGCCGCTGAAATAAGTGCAATTATCTCGGCACGCACCGACGGATTCCCCCCACCATCGCAAACGATCCCTATCCCCCGTATCTCGGGCGGAGTGTAACCTATCGGTAGCGCCGATTTTGACGAGCCACTGCCAACAAGCACATATTCCCTCTCGCTATTACCGTTTGAGGAACTGTAATTTGAATTTTGTGCGAGCACCGCCTTATAGCTTCCGTCAAGAGAGATAGCCACACTCACCTCGCCCGCGCCCTTTACTCTTTTACATATTCCCTCTATCTTTGCTACAAGCTCCTCCTCATAAGCCTTTTCATCATATGCATCAGCATCTGCTGCCACACTCCCACCATCACCGAGCGAGATGGTTCCGTTACCAAGCAGAAGCAGAAAAAATCCGAGTGCAATAAGAAAGACGGTGAGGATATTTTTTTTGCTTTTGTTCTCCTTTTCACTCATAAGTCTCTCCTTATCGGTAAATTATCTCACATTCACATGAGAGCAGACTCTCTACATATTCTGTTACAGCATGGGGGTCAATGGCAAAGCCACCGTCATAAAGTATGACCGAAACCCCCGAAGGAACAAAGCTCTCCTCTTTTTCATCAAGAGTAATCCGCACATCAATTAGCCCCTCATTCAATGCAAGCTCGCGGCAAATCAGCGCCTCAAGTGCCTGTGATGCATTCTCCTCACCCGCCAAAAGCAAGCTTTCGTTATAGACCGCCTCAAGCATTGCGGTATCGGTATAATCTTTATCAAATGCACCTGCAATATCAATTTCTCCATCTGTAAGCGCACCTATGACACTTAAGATAGGAGAAAGAGTGACAGAAAGCACGCAAAGTGCCGAGATAAGTCTTATGTGAGAGCGAAGTCCATCGCGCTCACCGTCGGGCGAGAGCATCTCTGCTATCCCTACTATGAGTGCAACACCTATAAGAGTAAAAATATAGCCCTTCATAACCACCTCAAGCCGAAGCAACGGCGCATCTGACAAAAACAGTCAGTGCAAATATGAACATCACTCCAACCATTGCAACAACAGCAATAAGCGTTGCGTAAACACCGCCCGCCTCGGAGAGCACCTTGCCCTCTGCCTCACAGCCAAGCATTTCGGCAACTGACGAGGAGAGAATGAATACAAGTCTTGTTAAAAGCAGTGAGATGAGGGTTGGAAGTATCATAAGAAGCAGAAGGATAACTCCTCCGATGCCAAGAACGCTCTTCATATACCCCACCGATGCTCCAACTGTGCGAAGCGTCTCTCCAATAGAGCCGCCGACGATGGGAATTATGCTTGTTGCCATAAGCTTTGCCGCACGAGCCGGTATACCGTCTGCTGAGGCGGCGAGTGCCGTTTCAGCGGAGAGCACGAAAAGCAGAATACTCATAATAAATCCAAGTACCACTGTATAGCATCTTTTTAGCGCCAAGGAAAGCGAGGTGAGTTTGATACCCGGAGAGAGTGCACCACAAAGCGAAAGCGCAGTAAGAGTACTTGCAACGGGCATAACGGTGGCGGCACAGAAGCTCTCGCAAAAGGCAAGAAAAAGATAAAGTGTGCCGCTGCTTTTAGCTGCAGTAAGAACATTCCCTCCCATGGCATAGACCACACTTGTGAGTGGAATTACACCGAGCATAAATCCGCTTGTCCTCTCAAAAAAATCCCCCACGGCGCGCAGGTCCTTTATCTGAAGCGAAATTATAACGGCAAAAATTGCGCACGAGCTGCAGAAGCTTATCGCTCTTGAAATCGCTGCCGAGGCAAAGCTTGACTTGAAGGCAGAAAAGACAGCCGATATAAGAATTATCCCCAAAAGCAGAGTGAGGAGCGAGACAGAGGACGCAAGATGTGCGCCTGTAAGCTCTGCTACAAATGCAAGAAGATAGTCGGCACCACTCATTTGTGCCACCGCTTCTCCTACTCTCTCTGCATCGTTGGATAGCATCCCCTCGGGCAGATGCTGTGTTATATCATCGTCAAGGCCATCTATAAGTGACGAATACTCGGGCGGCACTGTTTCGCCCTCCTCGGCAAAGGCGGTGTGTGCTACCGAGAAAAAAAGAATCACTGTGATCAAAAGAAAAAGTCCTGTTTTTTTCATTACATATCAAGAAGTATCGCCGCATGACCCATTATCTCACTGATAAGCGGCAGACATAAAACAAATATCTCAAGCTTTGCGGCAAGCTCAACACCGCTCGCTATACTTTCTCCTCCAAGGTCACGGCAGATCTGTGATGTAAACTGACCTATAAGAGCCACCCCGAGCGCGCGAAGTACGACACCCATATAGCCGTATATCTCGGCATTTTCGGAGATGAGTAAGCCTATATCGGCTATCGCCCCCTTGAAATTCAGCACCACTGCCGTCATTATCAGCAAAAGTGCCGATATCTTTGCCGCATAAGAAAACTCACTTTTAACGCCGCCGAGTACAAGCGCCCCGATAACACCGACAAGGGCAAGAGAGGATACCTCAAGCAGTAACGGCATATTAAAATCCAAATACCGAGCGCATCAGCGAAAAAAGCTCACCAAGCTCGCCCACAAGCAGAAGCATTACCACAACGATGCCCGCAACACTTACAAGCATTGCCTGCTCGTCCCTTCCCGATTTATTCAGTATCGCGGAAATAACGGCCACAAGCACCCCTACCCCCGCGATCTTAACTATAAGAGACACATCCATTATCATTCCTCTTTTGCAATATCATATAAGCAGGATCACTGCCGCTGCTGCCGCAGCTACACATAGCGTTATGTTAAGCTTCTTCCTTGAGGGCAGCTCGGCGGCAAGTGTATTTCTTTTCTTTTCAAGAAGGGCAGTACAGTAATCGCAGATGCGAAGCTGCTCGTCACGATAGCCCCGACCGAAGAGATGCGAAAACTCTTTCATGATCCGCACTCCCTCTCCACCCTCGCCGCTTGCGGGGAAAATTTTCTCAAGCTCTCGTGGCGGCATTTCTCCGTCATAGCCGCAGGCGTGAAGCAGGTCCTCGTCGGCACGCACGAGTATCTCTGATATCGGCAGAGAAAAGCATTCCACCGACAGCCGTATGTGACCGATAAGCGAGATATATGCTTCAAGCTCTGTTGCCTCTCGCTCGGCTTTGCGGTTAAGCCTTCTTGCTGTTATAAGAGAGATTGCTATGAGAATCACCGCGCCCGATATCCTGCAAAATATCATCTGCCTCCTCCCAATAGGTAAAGCTGTATCCAAAGCCTGTTCCTCTTCTCTCTATACCGACATATGCCCCAAAAACGCACGCTTTGTGCAGTCTTGCTATGGCGGTGCGGCGAAGAAGCGAGGAAATATCTGCCGAATGTGCCGAGGCAACAAAGGGCACTCCGCTGTTCTGTGAGGCAATTATTGCCTCTGCCTCCGCTATATCTCCAAGCTCGTCGCATACTATGAGCTCGGCACTCATAGTTCTTGTAGCAATATCAATTCCGAGTGCGCGTGGATATCCCGAAAGCAGATCAAGGCAAAGTCCCTCTCCGCGGAGCGAGTAAGCAAGCTCGCCGCGAGTGTCTATCACCGCAACACGCAATGCATCTTCTCCCCTCGCCATTTCTGACGCCACCGCACGAAGAAGGGTGGTCTTTCCAACACCTGGGGGTGAATAGATAAGCACGCCCTCTCCCCTCCTTTCGCGCAAAAAGCGACATATAGCCTCACAGGATATTTTATGTGTGTGCGGAATACGGATATTGATAGCAGAGATATCATAAACGCCGATGATCTGCCCTTTCTCGCTTACTGCCCTGCCGCAAACGCCGACACGGATACCCTCGCCAAGCGAAATATATCCCTTATTTATCGTCTCACTGTGAGCATAGAGCGAACCACCGCAAAGTGACAAAAAAAGAGCATCCATCTCGTCCGCCAAGAGTACGCAGGAAAGCAGAATATTCCTGTTCCCGACAGTGAGCGATGTCGCACGGCCGCGCCGAATCCGTATCTCCTCTATTTTGCCAAGCGTTGCGGCGCGTCCCTTTATCTCATCGCAAAGCCTATGAGGAAGATATCTCTCAAGCGTTTTGGGATATACCTCAGCGGCTCTTTCATTGTTTATGATAAACGCCATAAACCCCTCCAAAAAAGTCTATTCCATTATATTTGCCGTGCCCTGCCTTTATGACCGAAAATAAAAACCTTGTCCCACTCTTTCTCAAAATAAGGAGTTGGGGAGAAAATAAATTACCACATCTTGTGGTGTTCATTCTCTGTTAATAGTTTTTTAATAATATGTTATTGTAAAAAAAACTCATCTATGATAGAATTATTGTGTATAATCTCGATTTATTATCGGAGGTATCTTAAGATGCGTAACAATAATGTTTCAAGAGATTTCGCAGCCTTTTCCACTCCCACAGAGGATAAGAAAAAGCACCGCAAGATCTCAAAGGATACAACTATTGAGATCGATACTCCCGTTATCATCGCTGTCGCCTCTGTTCTGGTGGCGATAATTCTGATAGCACTTGTGATAACGATAGTAGCGCTGTCAAATAAAAATATAGAATACAAGGACAATACCTTTATCTGCTATGAAGATGCAGATGGAAGCTATCGCCTCGCAAGAAACGGCAAGGTACTAAAGGAATTTTTTACGGATGAAATCGAGCTCACTGTAGCATCCGACAACTCCTTTACCTATGTTACCTCTCCTGCCGACGAGGGGTACAATGTATATCTCCTTAACGGCTCAAAGCTTGAGCTTATTTGTGAGGGCGTAGAGGATGTCCTTGCCTATGCTGAATTTGAGCCGGGCGTTGTTTATATAACCCACGGTAGAACGGCATATTGGTATGACGGTGCCGAGGTTCTGCTCACAGGTAACGACACTCGCGCGAAAAATGTTATTATCTCGCCCGACGGCTCGGCAATAGCATATAACTGCCCAAGACCTAATTCCGACCTGTATGCACTTTATCTCTACATAGCTGCAGAGGGCACACCCGAGCAGATAGGTGCCGGAAAGGATAGCTTGACACCCGTGGCGGTATCCGACAAAGGTGAATATGTTGTGGCATATGCACTCAACCCAACTGACAATATCACAAAGGAGCTCTACGCGATAACCGAGGGCGACCGCTACAGAATATCGGGCATCAGCGGCTCATTTGAGAATGTAACATATGTAAACGCCGACTCAAGTGAGATAGTTTTTACTACCTCAACGGGTACCGACTCAAATGCGCATTCCTATGTTTATAACTGCAAAAACACAGGCGCGAGAAAGAACAATTCTGCATACGACATCGGAGCCGGTGTCAGCATACCGCAGATATCAGACTCTGACATCGCACGCCTTGATACAGTTAAAAAATGCTATTTCAGAAATACAACAAAGCGCTCAACCTTCTATGTAAATAAGAAATATGAGACAAACAATATCTCAAGCTTTCTCGGTCAGTTTAACACCGACGAGTCCTACTTCTACTTCATCAACGACAATAAAAAGGTGCTCTGTAAGATGGAGATAAAGAACGGCAAGGGCAAGGTTGCAGAAAGTGTGGCATACGATGTTACCGATTTCTATATAACCGAAAAGGGCAACATCTACTACCTTGATGCATATCTTGAGCTCAATTTCTACAAGCTCTCACAGGAGAAACCCGTAAGAATTGCAACAGATGTTACAAAGATGAATTTCTATGAATATGCAAACACCCTCTATTTTGAGAACTACGATGCGCTTGATGTCCCTTCGGCACTTAAAACAACCGAGGGCTCTGACGGCAAGGCATTCAAGCTTGGCAAAATTGAGATGACCTCCCTGCCCACAATAACCAACCCGAACTCCAAAAAGACATTTGCTTACTTTGAGGATGAAAAGACCGGTGAGTATCTTATCTTCTATACCTACAACGGCTCCTCCTTCAAACAGATAGCAACTGCGAACGACATAGAGGAATAAATAAAAAGCCTTCTCATTTGAGAAGGCTTTTTATTTATCTAATTGAAGTTCACTGTTATTGTGCTATCCCAGCCGTAACCCTTTCCGACACTTTCCCAGCCGTCGGCATCGCCTGCATAGGTTACAGAGGAAAGTGACGAACATCCATAAAGAGCGTAGTCACCGATTTCATCAAGTGTTGAGGGCAACTTAAGTGTTACAAGGCTCTGACAGTTATAAAACGCCGAGCTTCCTATACTGCGCACACCCTCCGCAAGGGTAACGCTCACAAGTGAACTGCAGGACAGGAAGGCGTCACTTGAAACGGTAGCACAGCTTACCGTAAGTTCGGTTATACTTGCACATCTATTCAGAAGTCCGCCCCGTACAGTCTCGGAAATAACGAGATTTGTCGCCTCGCTACCGCCAAGATAAAGCCGCCACTCACCTGCCGCGCAAGCAGGGTGAGAATAGCTGTCGGCAAAGCTCATACCAAGCCAGCCCGAAAGGCTTCCAAGGTAATTTACACTTGTAAGCGAGGTACAGCCGTAAAACGCCATAGAGCCTATGCTCTTAACACTTGACGGAATTGTTATGCCCTCAAGTGTGTCGCGGCTCATAAATGCCGCGCTTGCTATACTTGTTACCGGGAGTCCGTCATAGCTATCGGGAATTATGACCGAGGTGGCAATTCCCTCATAACCGCTTACGCAATACGAGGAGCCGTTTTGGGTGAAGATAAGACCGTCGGTGTATTGCGGCGCATCTGTTTCAGGTGCATCTGTTTCGGGTGCATCGGTTTCAGGTGCATTGGTTTCAGGTGCATTGGTTTCAGGTGCCTCGGTTTCAGGTGCATCTGTTTCAGGTGCCTCGGTTTCAGGTGCATCGGTTTCAGGTGCCTCGGTTTCAGGTGCATCGGTTTCAGGTGCATCGGTTTCAGGCGCCTCGGTTTCAGGCGTATCAGTCTCGGTCGAGCTTCCTCCGTTTATTGCGGGCGGAATAAATATAATTTCTGTCTCGCTCTCGGATTCTGTCTCCTCTTCGCTCTCCGACTCACTTTCTTTCTCTGTTTCAGAGTCGGTCATCTCCTCTGATTCTGTTTCTGTATCTGTTTCGGATTCTGTTTCGCTTTCAACTTCTGTATCACTTTCGAGGATGCCTGTATCAGGCGCAGGCTCATCAAAAATACTCTCGGGCTCCCTGTCGGTGCTCTCGCTTTCGGGCTCTGCATCACTCTGCTCGGTATCGCTCTCTCTTTCTATCTCACCGCTATCACTTGTCGGGACATCATTCATTTTCCTTGTGCCACACGCGACCAAAGCAAGACACAAAAGCAGAAGCAAAACAAGAATTAATATACGAATATTTTTAAGCATTTTCTCTTCCTCTCAAACAACAAAAATCGACATATTATAACATACACCTCGGGGTGATGTCAATAAAACATCAAGTAAAATGACAGTTTTTATTGTAAACGGCATTTTGTCTATTTGGGGAACTTATGCGATCGTAGTCTCGCTTTTGGCGAATATACCTGCGCCTTTCGTTTGAAGATCGACTCTTCGAGCTTCAAACGCGATACGCGCAAACAAAGTAAGTCGCAATGGGTGAGACTACCGACGCGTGACTGTTCATTATCATGTTAAACGGTATTAAGTTAAGACTTCTTACAACATCTTAAATCTGTCGAAATTTCTTGATTTATTCATGTATTTATGATATAATGTAATAAATACACAAGAATTATTGTGACATCTGGGGGTAACTTGTTTATGAATATACTACATATGAGATATGCCGTTGAGGTTGCAAGACTTGGCTCGCTGAATAAAGCGGCGGAAACACTTATGATCGCTCAGCCGAACATAAGCCGATCCATCAAGGAGCTTGAAGCCGATCTTGGAATTACAATATTTCAGCGAAGCGCAAAAGGAATGGTACTGACTCCCGATGGAGAAGAGTTTATGGACTATGCACGTGACATTCTTCATCGTATCGATAAAATCGAGCAGTCCTACCGTGACGGCTCGCACAAGAAACGCAAGTTCTCCATCTGTGTTCCCCGTGCGTGCTATATTTCCGCGGCACTTGCAGAGTTCTCCAAGAATATTGGAGATACTGATGTAGAGATATACTACAAGGAAACAAACTCCAAAAAGACCATAAAAAAGCTATTGGAGAATGAATACAAGCTTGGAATTATCCGTTATTCCGAAAATTACGATAAATACTATAAGACGATGCTTGAAGAAAAGGGGTTCGCCTGTGAGTTGGTTGCCGAATTCTCTTACGTTCTTATTATGAGCAAGGATAATCCGCTCGCATCTAAGGAAACGATCACATACGATGATCTGTCCTCTTACATTGAGATCGCTCATGCAGATCCGTACGTTCCTTCGCTTTCGATGTCAAAGGTATTCAGAGAAGAGCTTCCCGACCACATCGGACAAAGAATTTTCGTGTTTGAGCGTGCAAGTCAGTTTGACCTTCTTTCCGAAAATCCCAAAACTTTTATGTGGGTGTCCCCTGCTTCACAACAAATACTTGACAGATATAATCTCGTTCAGCGTGTCTGCGAAGGAAATAAGAAGGTATATAAAGATGTTCTTATCTATCACAAGGGATACAAACTCACAAAACTTGATAAAGATTTCATTACCGCGCTTTGTGAGGCACGAAGAAAATTTGTCAAGTAATAAATTATAAAATAATGATGGCTTTGCGATTTTGCAGAGCCATTTTTTGTATTAATATAGCCTATATCGATATTGATAATACCGATATAACATTTTAATAATTCCCAAGCTCTGCATAGTGTGTTAAAATATTAACGAACTCAAACGAAACTTGTAATAAAACCAAGTTGTTAATAATTTTAGGAGGACATATAAAATGGAACCCAAAACTTACGAAATTGTAGACAGTGTAGAAGCACTGCACGGAGCAATCGCTCGCTTAAAAGCGGCACAGAAGGTTTTTGCAACCTACACTCAGGAGCAGGTTGACAAGATCTTCCTCGCAGCTGCTTCCGCTGCGGACAAGGCAAGAATCTCTCTTGCAAAGCTCGCAGTTGAAGAAACCGGAATGGGCATCGTAGAGGATAAGGTAATCAAGAACCACTACGCTGCAGAGTACATTTACAACGCTTACAAGGAAACCAAGACCTGTGGCGTAATTGAGGAGGACAAGGCATTCGGCATCAGAAAGATCGCAGAGCCTATCGGCATTGTTGCCGCTGTTATCCCCACAACCAACCCCACATCTACCGCGATCTTCAAGTGCTTGCTCGCGCTCAAGACTCGTAATGCCATTATCATTAGCCCTCACCCCAGAGCAAAGAATGCAACCATCGCAGCTGCAAAGCTCGTTCTTGAAGCGGCAGTAGCTGCAGGCGCTCCTGAAGGAATCATCGACTGGATCGACGTTCCTTCGCTTGATATGACCAACACCGTAATGAAAGAGGCAGACATCATTCTTGCTACCGGTGGTCCTGGAATGGTTAAGGCTGCATACTCCTCGGGTAAGCCCGCACTCGGTGTTGGCGCAGGTAACACTCCCGCAATCATCGACGATAGCGCAGACATTCTTCTCGCTGTCAACTCTATTATACACTCCAAGACATTCGATAACGGTATGATCTGCGCATCCGAGCAGTCGGTTATCGTTCTCGAGTCCATCTATGACACAGTAAAGGCAGAGTTTGCGGCGCGTGGATGCTACTTCCTCTCCCCCGCGGAAACTGAAAAGGTACGTAAGACTATCATCATCAACGGCGCTCTCAACGCAAAGATCGTTGGTCAGAAAGCAGTAAAGATCGCAGAGCTCGCAGGTGTTACCGTTCCTGAAGGCACAAAGATCCTTATAGGTGAGGTCGAGAGCGTTGAGCTCTCCGAGGAGTTTGCTCACGAGAAGCTCTCTCCCGTGCTTGCTATGTATCGCGCAAAGACCTTCGAGGAAGCTCTCGACAAGGCAGATAAGCTCGTTGAGGACGGCGGCTTCGGTCACACCTCCTCGCTTTATATCAACGAGATTACAGAGAAGGAAAAGCTTGCAGCTTATGAGGCAAGAATGAGAACCTGCCGTATCCTTGTGAATACTCCTTCCGCTCAGGGCGGTATCGGTGACCTTTACAACTTCAAGCTCGCTCCCTCGCTCACGCTCGGATGTGGCTCTTGGGGCGGTAACAGCGTTTCCGAGAACGTAGGTGTAAAGCACCTCTTAAACATTAAAACAGTAGCCGAGAGGAGAGAAAATATGCTTTGGTTCAGAACACCTGAAAAGGTTTATATCAAGAAGGGATGCCTCCCCGTAGCTCTCGACGAGCTCAGAACTGTAAGAGGCGCAAAGAAGGCGTTTATCGTAACGGATACATTCCTTTATGAGAACGGCTACACTAAGCCGATCACCGACAAACTCGATGAAATGGGCATTCAGCACGCCACTTTCTTTAACGTACAGCCCGATCCTACGCTTGCAAACGCAACCGAGGGCGCAGCTCAGATGAAGGCATTCCAGCCTGATACCATCATCGCACTTGGTGGCGGTTCCGCTATGGACGCTGCGAAGATTATGTGGGTACTCTACGAGCATCCCGAGGCAGACTTCATGGATATGGCGATGAGATTTATCGATATCCGCAAGAGAGTCTACACATTCCCGAAGATGGGCGAGAAGGCTTACTTCATAGCAATCCCCACCTCTGCGGGCACGGGCTCCGAGGTTACTCCTTTCGCTGTTATCACCGATGAAAAGACCGGTGTTAAGTATCCTCTTGCTGACTACGAGCTTCTTCCCAACATGGCAATTATCGACACCGATTTCCACATGTCTGCTCCCCGTGGACTGACCGCAGCTTCGGGTATCGATGCTGTTACCCACGCAGTTGAGGCATACGTTGCAATGCTTGCAACCGACTACACCGACGGTCTTGCACTTCAGGCACTTAAGAATATCTTCAAGTATCTGCCCAGAGCCTACGATAACGGTCAGACCGATGTAGAGGCTCGTGAGAAGATGGCGAACGCCGCTACCATAGCAGGTATGGCATTCGCGAACGCATTCCTCGGCATCTGCCACTCTATGGCTCACAAGCTCGGTGCCTTCCATCACCTTCCCCACGGCGTTGCAAACGCGCTTATGATTGAAGAAGTAATCCGCTTCAATGCAAGCGAAGCACCCGTTAAGATGGGTACCTTCTCGCAGTATGATCATCCTCACACCCTCGCTCGTTATGCAGAGATCGCAGATTATCTCGGACTTGGCGGCAATAGCGACAACCAGAAGCTTGAGAACCTCATCAAGGCTATCAATGAGCTCAAGGCTCGCGTAGGTATCAAGGCTACCATCAAGGATTACGGCATTGACGAGAATGACTTCCTTGCTCGCCTTGACGATATGGTTGAGCAGGCATTCGACGACCAGTGCACCGGCGCTAACCCCCGTTATCCTCTTATGAGCGAGCTGAAGCAGATGTATCTCAATGCTTACTACGGCAAACACTTTGTTGAGCCCAAGATGCCTGCAACCGATCTCGACGTTGCATCGCCTGACGCAATTAAGGCTCCCTACCGCAAGGGCAAAAAAGCGTAATTTATAGGAGGATATAATTATGAATCTTGATAGAGTAATTGCAGTAAGAAATAATAAGACCATCTACCGTGACGGCGACAGATGTATTAAAGTCTTTAACGCAGAATATTCCAAAGCAGACGTGCTGAATGAGGCACTCAATCAGGCAAGGATCGAGGAGACGGGACTTAAAATTCCCAAGATCCTTGAGGTCACAATGATCGACGGCAAATGGGCTATCGTTTCCGAGTTTGTCAAGGGCAAGACCCTGGCACAGCTTATGGAAGAAGACCCTGAGAAGAAGGAAGAATACATTAATCTTCTTGTTGAACTTCAGATGAGCGTACACGCGAAGACCTGCCCCCTTCTCAACAAGCTGAAGGACAAGATGAACCGCAAGATCGCCGAGTGTGAGCTTGATGCAACGACCCGTTACGATCTTCACACTCGCCTTGAGGGCATGCCCAAGCATAACAAGGTATGCCACGGAGATTTTAACCCCTCCAATATTATTATCACCGAGGACGGCGTTCCCTATGTTCTCGACTGGTCTCACGCAACGCAGGGCAATGCTTCTGCAGACGTTGCACGCACATATCTTCTGTTCTGGCTGAACGGTGATATTTCCGGCGCCGAGCTTTATCTCAACACCTTCTGCAAGAAGAGCGATACCGCAAAGCAGTATGTTCAGAAATGGATGCCTATCGTAGCCGCATCCCAGTCGGTCAAGGGCAACGATAAAGAGCGTGAGTTCCTTATGAGCTGGGTCAGCGTTGTAGATTATCAGTAATCGAATGCTTAGTTCCACGATTGATGCGAGGAATCTCCTCGCATCAATCAAAAAATTTTAATAAATATTATGAGGTAAAATATTATGCTTAAAATTACAGTTTGTATCGGAAGCTCCTGCCACATCAAGGGTTCGCGTCAAGTAGTAGAGCAGCTTCAGTATTTGATCGCTGAGTCGAGCCTCGGTGATAAGGTAGAGCTTGGCGGCACCTTCTGCTTGGGCAAGTGTCAACAGGGCGTATGTGTAACGGTAAACGACTCCTTCCATTCCGTTACTCCCGAAAATGTAGGAGAGTTCTTCGCTAAAGAAGTTTTGGCAAAGGTATAAGGTCATGTTGTTCATTCAGGTTTGTGTTGGCTCATCATGCCACCTCAAAGGCTCTCAGGATATCGTGGAGCTCTTTGAGCGCGCCGTGGAGGAACATCATATTGACGATGAGGTCGTACTTTCCGGTAGCTTTTGCATCGGAAAGTGCAATCGCGTCGGTGTTACCGTTCAGGTAAATGATGATATTCACGTCGGTGTTACAAGAGAGAATTTCAGAGAATTCTTTAAGAAAAATATACTCGACGTAATCGAAAACGAAAGGAAGTAACGGATATGGCAAATTGCTTGACACTCAAAAAATCAAACTGCAAAAACTGCTATAAATGTATCCGTCACTGTCCCGTAAAGGCAATTCGCTTTTCGGGCAACCAAGCTCATATTATTGGCAATGAGTGCATTTTGTGCGGTCATTGTTTTGTCGTTTGTCCGCAAAATGCAAAGGAGATCGTTGACGGCACTGAAAAGGCGAGAGTTCTGCTTCAGAGTGGAGATCCCGTCGTTGTCAGCCTTGCGCCTTCATTTATTGCCAACTACGAAGGTGTAGGAATAGAGTCAATGCGCCGAGCACTGAAGTCGCTTGGCTTTTATGACGTTGAGGAAACCGCTATCGGCGCAACGATCGTTAAGACCGAATACGAGCGTATGCTTCGTGAGGAAGAAAGAGATATTATTATTACCTCTTGCTGTCATTCGATCAATTTGCTTATTCAAAAATATTTTCCCTCGTCACTTGAACATCTTGCAGATGTAATGTCACCGATGCAAGCACATTGTGATGATATCAAGAGAAGAATACCGAACGCAAAGACTGTGTTTGTCGGCCCTTGTGTTGCAAAGAAGGACGAAGCCGAACACTATGAAGGCATCGTAGATGCAGTTCTTACCTTCGAGGAGCTTACCAATTGGCTGAAATCCGAGAAAATTGAGCTCGAAAAGGAAGTAGACAACACTCCCGAGAGCCGCGCCCGTTTCTTCCCGACTACCGGCGGCGTGCTCAAAACGATGGCTCAAAATATGCCCGGCTATACATACCTTGCGCTTGACGGCGTTGAGAACTGTATCGCCGCACTCAAGGATATTGAGAGCGGAAAGATCCACAAGTGCTTTATCGAAATGTCAGCGTGCATCGGAAGCTGTATCGGCGGACCTGTAATGGAGAAGTATCACAGCACCTCTCCCATCAAGGATTTTATTACTATTGCAAATTACGCGGGAGAGCGCGATTTCGACGTGGCACAGCCCGCACCTATGATGCTCAAAAAGCACTTTACAATGATTGAGCACAAGCTTGCAGAGCCCTCTGAAAATGAAATTATGACGGTTCTTCGTCAGATGGGTAAATTCAAGCCTTCCGACGAGTTGAACTGCGGCTCCTGCGGATACAATTCCTGCCGTGACAAGGCAATTGCAATTATTCAAGGCAAAGCTGAAAGCTCTATGTGTCTTCCCTTCCTCAAGGATAAGGCGGAGAGCTTCTCGGATACCATCGTAAATAATACACCTAACGGTCTTATAGTTCTTAACGAAAATCTCGAGGTTCAGCAGATCAATAATGCGGCTCGAAAGATCATGAATATCCGTGCGGCTTCCGACGTGCTTGGAGAGCCTGTTGTTCGTATTCTTGATCCTACCGTATTCGTTCAAGTCAGAAACAGCGGCAGAATTGTGCGTGATCAGCGCACTTATCTCGCGGAGTACAAAAAATACATTGAGCAGACCGTTGTTTACGATCCCGACTCCCGTATGCTCATAGGCATCATGCGTGATATTACCGACGAAGAAGCAGACAGAGAAAAGAAAGCAAGAATCAATAAGCAAACTGTTGAGGTAGCAGATACCGTCGTAGAAAAGCAGATGAGAATCGTTCAGGAGATCGCATCTCTGCTCGGTGAGACTGCGGCCGAGACTAAGATCGCCCTCACCAAGCTAAAGGAGTCTATAGGCGATGAATGATTTGTGTGCAGATATCGGATATAAAAGCATCAATCACGTTGGCGAAGAGCTTTGCGGAGACCACGTAGATGTCATAGAGGAAAGCGAAAATTCAACCGTCATCGTGCTTGCAGACGGGCTTGGTTCGGGTGTTAAGGCAAGTATTCTTTCAACTCTTACGTCCAAGATCATCTCAACAATGATGGCTGCAGGGCTTCCGATTGAAGAATGCGTGTCAACGATTGCTGCAACGCTTCCCGTATGCTCGTTGCGCGGTGTGGCATATTCTACCTTTACGATAATTCATCTTTTGAATAATGAGATAGCCGAGATCATTCAGTACGATAACCCGCACGTGATAATTATCAGAAATTTTGAGCAGTACGATTATCCAAAGACCGAAATGAATATCGGCGGCAAAAAAATATATAAGTCCACCATAAAACTGCAAGAAGACGACGTATTTGTTGCTATGAGTGACGGCTGTCCTCACGCAGGTATGGGCGGAAAATACAACTTCGGTTGGAAGCGCGAGGATATTGCAGGCTATATGCAAGCACTCGTTGCGGGTGGATATACTGCGAAAAATCTTTCCACGATGCTTGTTGATGAATGCGATAAGCTTTACGGCCACAAGCCCGGCGACGATACCACCGCTTGCGTTGTAAAGATTCGTAAGAGAGAGCCTATGAATATTTTGTTTGGTCCTCCCTCAAACCGTGACGATGCTAACCGTATGATGTCGCTCTTCTTCTCAAAGGAAGGAAAGCATATCATCTGCGGCGGTACGACCTCGTCGATTGCAGCGAAATATCTTGGCAAGCCCGTTCAGGCAAGTTTGAAATTTGAGCGTAGTGACGTACCACCGATCGCACATATCGAAGGTGTTGATCTTGTGACTGAGGGCGTTATTACAATGAACAAGGTCATTCAATATGCAAAGGATTATCTCGGAGATAATGAACTCTATGAGGATTGGAATTTCAAAAAAGACGGCGCTTCCCTTATCAGTAGGCTTTTGTTTGAAGAAGCAACGGATATCAATTTCTACGTAGGCAGAGCGGTAAACCCCGCTCATCAAAACCCAGATCTTCCAATCAACTTTAATATCAAGATGAATCTTGTTGAGGAGCTTTCAAGCTGCCTCAAAAAAATGGGAAAACGCATTAAGGTAAGTTATTTTTAAGAATTAAGGAGTGTGTAAATGCGTAAGTTTGACACAAAGGTACAGCATTTAAAATATAAGGTATTGCGCGAGGTGGCAAGGCTTGCGTGGGAGGATAAGCTTCTTGAGAATCTTCTCGATATACCCACAAAGCTCATACCCGGAAAGGAACCCACTATGCGCTGCTGCGTTTACAAGGAGCGCGCAATACTCGGTGAACGCGTAAAAATTGCAATGGGTGGAGATAAAAACAATCCCAACGTGATCGAGGTAATCGAGATTGCTTGTGATGAGTGCCCCGTTGGAGGATATGAGGTTACCAACGCCTGCCGCGGATGTCTTGCTAATCGCTGCGAGGACGTTTGTAAGTTTGGCGCCATCTCCTTTGACCACAATCACGTAGCGCATATCGATAAGTCGAAGTGTAAGGAGTGCGGTGCGTGTGCCAAGGTTTGTCCCTTCAGCGCTATCGTCAGCCGTAAGCGTCCCTGTCAGAACGCTTGTAAGGTCAAGGCAATATCCATGAATGAGGATAAGGCGGCGACCATCGACAATTCAAAGTGCATACAGTGCGGCGCTTGTGTATATCAATGTCCGTTCGGCGCAATCATGGATAAATCCTATATGGTCAACGCCATTGATATTCTTAAAAAGAGCGAGCGTAACACACGTGGCGGCAACTACAAGGTTTACGCCGTTGTTGCACCCTCTATTTCAAGCCAATTCTCTTATGCAAAGCTCGGACAGGTCATAACGGGACTTAAAAAGCTCGGCTTCCACGACGTTATCGAGGCGGCACTTGGTGCGGATATGGTTGCCATGGCAGAAGCGAGAGAGCTTTCCGAAAAAGGACTTCTTACAAGCTCCTGCTGCCCTGCATTCGTGCAGTATATAAAGCTGAATTTCCCGAATCTTGTAGAGCATATTTCGCATAATATGTCACCTATGGCAGTTCTTGCGAAATACATCAAGGAAACAACTCCCAATGCCAAGGTCATCTTCATCGGCCCGTGTACCGCTAAAAAGGCAGAGGCACAGCTTGAGGAGGTCAAGCCCTACGTTGATACCGTACTGACCTTTGAGGAGCTTCAGGCACTCTTTGACAGCCGCGATCTCGATCTTGCATCTCTTGAAGAAGGCGTTCTCGATAACGCTTCCTACTTCGGTCGTATCTTCGCAAGAAGCGGCGGGTTGACCGATGCGGCAGCACAGGCTATGAAGGAGCAGAACATAGACTTTGAGATCAAGCCCGTTGTGTGCGACGGCATTGAAGCCTGCCGCATGGCGCTTCTCAAGCTGAACAAGGGTGTCCTTGACGGCAACTTTATTGAGGGAATGGCATGTGTCGGCGGTTGTATTGGTGGCGCAGGATGTCTCACTCACGGAGAAAAGAACAAGGCTGAGGTCGACAAATACGGCAAAGAGGCTCTTGAAAAAACTATCAAAGATGCAGTATCACTGCTGAAATATTAATCAAAGGAGAATATATATTATGGCAAACAGATTCGTACTTAATGAAACATCCTACCACGGCAAGGGTGCAATCGCAGAAATTGCAACCGAAATCAAAGCAAGAGGCTTTAAAAAGGCATTTGTGTGCTCAGACCCCGACCTTATCAAGTTTGAGGTTACAAAGAAGGTTACAGACATCCTTGACGGCGCAGAAATCGCTTATGATGTTTATTCCAACATCAAGCCCAATCCCACAATCGAAAACGTACAG
>JAZOSH010000024.1:0-21960 GCA_045656985.1 Eubacteriales bacterium
TGACGATGAGAATTTTCTCACCCTCAAGGGCTATGAGGTGGCAGTTCAGCAGACCGACGAGCAGAAGACCTATCCCGCGAGAAACACCTGCGAGTTCTGCCTCATCGCACTCGACCCCGAGACGAAATATCAGGTGCTCTGGCACAGTAAGAAATACGAAAGATACGCAAAGCACGCGTCGATCGCTCCCGGCACACCCGACTACGAGCGCATTTACTCGGCAGAGGGTGTTAACGATATGATAAGAATAGCGCGCGAGGCAGGATTTTTTGTAACCTACAACCATATCACACACTCGCACGAGACCGCCGAGCAGTATCTTCACTATAACGGAATGAACGCAATGGAAATAGCAAACTACGGCTGTATTGACGCAGGCCTTGATGAATATATGCCCTATGTATATGACGAGATGCTCCGCGCGGATAAGCGCATCTACTGCATCGCGACCGATGACAACCACAACAACACTCCCGACTCCTTCGGTTGCTTTACTGTTATAAAGGCAGAAAAGCTTGATTATAAGACCATCACCGATGCAATGCTCCGCGGAGATATGTATGCCTCGCTCAAGCCTCTTATTGAGGAGCTTTGGTATGAGGACGGCAAGGTGCATATCAAGTGCTCCCCTGTAAGAAGAATAGCGCTCACCTGTGGCACAAGACACATCGGCGTGCGTCACGCAAAAGACGGCGTAGGACTCACCGAGGCAACCTTTGATGTGCACCCCGACTGCGTTTACTTCCGCATTACGATCACCGATTTCGAAGGCTACCCTGCGAATACAAGAGCATACTTTATGGATGAGTTGAAAGATTAACAAAAAATGACCTGCACGGGCAGGTCATTTTTTATTGCTTATTATCCTCAATGCTGTCGGCAATGTGAATGTTGAAATTGTTGTTGCGGTAGAGCTTCAAGAATATCTCGGGTAGCTTGCTATCGGTGATGTATTTGTATTCGTGGGACATCGGAGCAAGGTGGAGAAGCGCCTTTTTTTCAAACTTTGAGCTGTCGGCAAGCACGAACACCTCGTCGGCACACTTGAATAAGTAGCGTTGCATCTGATAATATGTCTGTTGGTAATCGCAGATGCCTCCGTCAAGCGAAACGGCAGAGGGGAAGACAAATGCTTTTTTTACATGGAGCTTTTTGAATGTGTCAAGGGCAAGCTCACCGTAAAATGCCTTTTCGCTTTTTTGATAGTGTCCTCCGCAGAGGATAACATTCATATTTTTATGCTCCGAAAGAATGTTGAATACATCAAGCGAAAAGGTAATTATATTCAGACTTGAAAAGTTTTTCTTTATCGCTTCTGCAAAGACGATCGCCGTGCTTCCCGCGTCAATGGCGATAATATCGTTTTCTTCAATAAATTCAAGTGCTTTGAGTGAAAGCTCGTGCTTCTCGCTTGAAAAGGATTTGACACGCTCTGAAAAGCTGAAAAAGGATTTCATATTTCCCTTGGATACGGCTCCGCCGTGCACGCGCGTGAGTTTTCCTTCTTCTTCAAGCGCGAGAAGATCGCGGCGTATCGTTTCCATTGAAACATTGAATAATGAAAAGAGCTCTGTAGATGAAACCGCATTTTGCTTTGAGAGTATCTCACAAATTTTGTTTCGTCTTTCGTTTGCCAGCATTTTTATACTCCTTTAAATTAGGATATGAAATTATACCACAAAAAACCATAAATGTCAACACTCCAAATGGCGCGAAATGATACTATTTGCTGATTTTCGGCTGTTTATTTCAAAAATATGTGGATTTTTGTGTGGGCGACCGTTGAAAGATATGTACAAATCCACACAAGGAACTTTGGAAGATTTACTAATTGAAAGCAATAGCATTAAATGATAAAATAATAAAAAGTAAGTAAAACATTGGGAGAGATTATGAAAAGAATTATTTCAATTTTCCTTTGCGCTATTATGTTAGTGAGTGCGGCGATGGTCAGTGTATCCGCTGCTGATGCTCTTACGGGCCATTATGCTCTTGGCGACTACGGCCAAAAAATTTATAATTCTGCCAAAGTCCAAAATCCGCCAGTGCTTGACGGAGTGGTAGAGAACGGAGAATATGCAATGCTTTGCAGCTCAAGTCTTGCCAATGTTGCAAGCTGGGCTACCGATGCTAATGGAAATGTGCTTGTTGTTGACAGCGTAGGAAACGCCGTTGGCGTGGAGATTTATTCAAGCTATGATGAAAATAAGATATATTTTGCCATAGTTCTTGAGAATGCCTCGGGCAAGGCTCATAAGTACGGTAAACTTATCATGATGCTTGGTGACGGCGACGATGTATCGGTGCACGATGATAGCACCGTGAAATATGCAAACGGAAATGTAAGTGTTTCTTCGCCCAATTTTTTCTCTGCTGACTGCAAGGTCACGGCAAAGGGAGAGAGGCTGACATATGAGCTTGCGGTAGACAGAGGCACTCTTGCCGCAAGGGAAAGCTATCTTTTGAGAATGCTTGTTTATATGTATGATGACAGCGCAACGAGCGCAGATAAGGTTTCTGGCTCCTGCAATTTCTGTTTCCACTCTCCCGCCCTTCAGGCAGCGGGATACAACTCGGGCTCACCTAACAGATTTCCCCATGTATTGATGCTTGGTTCAGAGAGTGTCTCCGGTGGAAGCGGAGAAGGGGGCAGTGATGACACTTCTTCAGGTACACCCGAATATTCCGATAGCTATAATGGGGGACACAACCTTGTTGACTACGGACAGAAGCAATATTATGTCGGCGACGGAACCGATGCCACGACCGTTGACGGAGTGGTGTCTGCGGGTGAATATCCTCTTTGTATTGAGGGAATGACTCTTGCCGATAACAAGGCGGGCAGCGATGCTTTCTTTGTGGCAGGGCACACAGACAGTCTTGAGAGCATGGATATTTACGCTAATCACGATGATAACTTCTTCTACTTTGCAGTGAAGATGAAGGATAGCGCCCCAAAGAGCAATGACTTCTTCTATTTCAATCTTGGTGTATACGAGGAAACTCACCGCTATCTTGAGATATACATGCCATTTTACGGAGGAGGCAAGTCAATAGAGATATGGCCCTTTGAGAATGGCGCAAGCGGTGGCCGCGGCTCAAATATGGCGTCAACACTTCTCGGCTCGTCAAAAATGACCTATGCCGATGGCTATGTTACATATGAGATCTCACTTAAGCGTGATTTCCTTGAGAGCTATGCGGGAAGTAAGATAGACAAGCTTTATGTTACGGGCCATCTGCTCGGAATTGATGACGAGACGGGCGGCAGAGGACCTGCGGTATGGTTCGGCTTCAGAAGCGACTCTCTCAAAGCAGGGGGTACACATGCTCCAAGGACCTCAAATTACTATCCTCATGTATTCTTTTACGGAGACAAGGCAGACTATGAGAGCTTCTTTGCAGATGTCTGCGGTGCAGAGTTTTCTGCTTGCGAGCACGCAGCCTTCGGATATGTAAATTATGACGCAGGATCGCATGTTGAGATATGCAAGGCTTGTGGCTATATGAAGGAGAGTGAAGCTCACTCATTTGATGAGGGGGCGGTAACAAAGCCTGCCACCGACACTGCAACGGGAGTAAAAACATATAATTGTACCGTCTGCGCTCTTACAAGACAGGAAGAGCTTGCAATCATTGCGGGGGCACACGATTTTAGTATACCCTTGAGAAAGGATGACGAGAGCCACAGAAGCCTTTGCGCCTGCGGTGAAGAGCTCATAGAGGCTCACGAATGGAGCTTCAAGGAGCATTTCTTGAATGCCGACGGATCTCTTCTCTTTGAACTTTACAAATGCGCCGGATGCGGTGCAACAAAGCAGGAAAAGGCAGAAAGCACGGATAACGCAGACGGCAGAGAAAAGCTTCTTTCCGTTGAAATAATCTGGACAAGGACAATACTTGATTTCTCCGCAGGAAATGAGCTTGTAAACGATATCACATTAAAAAATCTTTCAGGTGTCGGCATTGAGCTCACCTTTGCATGGAATGGCGAGGGTGTTGGCGGCGAGCTTTCCGCTGACCGAGGTGTGATTGATGCAGGTGAGATGTCCTTTGTAAGCCTCAAAGCAACAGTCGGTGACAGCGATGACAAGAGAGAGGGAAGTGTGATCATCTCGCTCAAGGCGCTCGCCCGGGAGCCCGATGTTACACTTGAGGGAGAGGCTATTGACACCTCACGGTTTGTATATGAGCATGTGCTTATCCTCGGTCTTGACGGTATAGGTAATTTCCGTCTTAAAACAGACACGCCTAATATTGACGCAATATTTGGCGAGAATGCCATTACCGATATTGCGATAACCTCGCTTCCCTCGGGAACGGGCCCCTGCTGGTCATCAATGTTTACAGGCGTTTTGCCCTCTGTTCTCGGACTTTCGTCAAATCCCGATGCCACAACTCCCGCTGTGAATGCAACATATGCTGCCGCACAGAAAAAATTCCCGTCGGTATTCAGCATGACACGCGAGAGTTATCCCGATGCAGAGATAGTGTCGATAAGCTCATGGAACCAGATGAACGATTATGTTATCGGCAACGATGACGGCACTGTCAAGATAAATACAAGCGGAAGCGACTATGCTGTCAGAGATAAGACGCTTGAGTATATTGAAAGCGGAGATATGCCGGAGCTTATGTTTGTTCACTTTGACAGTGCAGATGCACTTGGACATGTTAACGGATACGAGACAACTATATATCTTTCCGCGATAACATCGCTTGATGCCTATGTCGGTGAGATATATGCGGCACTTGAGGAGAACGGTCTGCTTGATACAACACTTATAATTCTTGCTACAGACCACGGCGGAACGGGCAAGACGCACGGAGGCGACAGCGAAGCCGAGATGACGATAACTCTCGGTTTTTGCGGCAAGGCGGTGCTTCCCGTAAAGCAGTTTGATATGACCATTCGCGATGTCGCTCCGGTTATAGCCCACGCGCTTGATCTTGGCGAGAGCGAGAAGTGGACAGATGTTTCGGTGCCCGAATACCTGTTTGCGGATACAGTAAAATAACCTTTAAAAAGGGCGGTGCGTTATTCGCACTGCCTTTTTTGTGTCTGTTTGATGAATAATATGTAAAGTTGCCCATTTATGTGAAATAGTTACGGAAAAGTTCACATATTCATCATTTTATGTACAAATACGAATTGTATAATATTGAACAATCAAGGTTCGTAAAAATGAATTGGAGAAAAAGATATGATAACCGTTACAAATATCAGCGCAACCGCAAAGAAATTCGGCGTTGTTTATGAGGCATGGATGCAGCCACTCTGTAAAATTCTTGATTTACCCTTTACGGCTGTATGTATCCTTGTGTATTTTGCCAATAATCCAAACAAGAATACCGCACACCAGTTCTGCGAATGCAGGGGATATAAGCGAGCCCTTGTTTCGGTGTATATAGAAAGACTTGTGCAGAGGGGATATCTTGAGCGCGTTGCTATCAAGGGCGATCGCAGAAAGATGGGACTTGTATGCACCAAGAAGGCAGAGCCCTTTATTGAACAGGCGCGAGATTATCAAAGACGCTTTGAGGAAGCGCTTATTGCCGGAATATCAAAAGAAGATCTAAAGAGAATAGAGGTGTGCTTCGGTATCATGCAGAACAACCTTAATGCTATGAACAAAGATAACGCAGTCACGACTGCAGAATGAGTTAGGAGAAAAAATGCTTAAGTTAAAGGAAATCACCAAGGTCTACTCGTCGGGAGACACGAGGGTAGAAGCACTCAAGGGAATAGACATATCCTTCCGCACTACCGAATTCGTTTCAATACTCGGTCCCTCGGGCTGCGGTAAGACCACACTTCTTAACATCGTTGGCGGACTTGATAAATACACAAGCGGAGACCTCAAGATAAACGGAAAGTCAACAAAGGACTTCACCGACAGAGATTGGGATAGCTACAGAAATCACTCAATAGGCTTTGTATTCCAGAGCTATAATCTCATACCGCATCAATCGGTTTTGAGCAATGTTGAGCTTGCTCTCACCCTTTCGGGTGTGTCAAAGGCAGAGCGCAGAAGGCGCGCGGTTGAGGCACTTGAGCGCGTGGGACTTGGCAATCAGCTACGCAAGAGACCGAGTGAGATGTCGGGCGGTCAGATGCAGAGAGTTGCTATCGCACGAGCTATCGTAAATGACCCCGATATCATTCTTGCAGATGAGCCCACAGGCGCGCTTGACACAGAGACGAGCGTTCAGGTAATGGAGATACTCAAGGAGATATCAAAGGATAGGCTCGTTATAATGGTAACGCATAATCCCGAGCTTGCCGAGAAATATTCAACTCGTATAATCCGTATGCTTGACGGAAAGATAACAGGCGACACCAATCCTTTGACGGATAAGGAAATAGCAAACGAGGAAAGCCGTGAGAGCGCTCATCTTGAGTCAAAGGGCAAAAAGAAGGAAAAAAAGCCCTCGATGTCCTTTGCGACCTCCTTTGGACTTTCGCTCCGCAATCTTTTTACCAAGAAGGGAAGAACGGCTCTCACATCCTTTGCGGGCTCAATAGGAATTATAGGCATCGCGCTTATAATGGCTGTGTCCGAGGGAATGACGGCGTATATAAATCATGTTCAGGAGACCACTCTTTCGTCCTATCCCCTCACCATTGAGGAGCAGACGATGGATATGTCGGCTCTTATGGAGAGCTTTATGAGTGTGGGCAGCGGCATTGAGCACGATACAGATGCCGTTTACAAGGACCCTATAATTGCCGATATGGTAGATGCGCTCAGTAAGCTTGAAACGAGCGAGAACGACCTTACCGCCTTTAAGGCGTATATTGAAAGCGAGCTTTCAAAGGAGAACTCTCCCTTGAAGGAGGCTGTAAGCGGAGTGCAGTACACCTATGCTGTGAGCCCCACGATATACACAAAGAATGCTGACGGCGAGATAATAAAATCCGATACAGGCGAGCTTATGAGAGAGATGCTTGGCGATTTTATGCTGCAGGTCAGCACGGGTGAGAAGGGTGAGGATGCCGAAATCTCCTCTTCAAGCAGTATGATGCCAAGCCCTATGATGGGCACAATGATGATGAGCACCGCAATGTGGCAGGAGCTTCTCCCCGACCTTGAGGAGGGAGACCCAATCAATGATATGCTTGAGGAGCAGTATGAGGTCGTTTACGGTGCGTGGCCCAACGAAAAGGACGAGATAGTTCTCGTTCTCAATGAGAGAAACGAGCTTGATGACCTTACGCTTTATGCACTTGGACTTCTCGGCAGAGACGAGATAGATGCCATCATAGATGCGGCTGCAAGCGGAAAAACGCTTGAGGCAAATGATAGAAGTTGGAGCTATGAGGAGATATGCGATATGACCTTCAAGGTCATTATGCCATATGACTTTTATATTGAGGTTGGCGGTGTTTATGTTGATATGAGCAGTCAGCCCGCTATGATGGAGAGCCTTTTTGAGGATGCCTTTGAGCTTCGCGTGGTGGGAATAATCCGACCCGACCCCGAGGCGGAAAACGCAATGCTTACAGGATCTATCGGATATACCCATAAGCTTACAGAGCATGTGCTTTATGAGTCGGCAAGCTCCGATGTGGTAAGAGCACAGCTTGACAGCCCCGACAAAGATGTATTCAGCGGACTTCCATTTGAGTCAAATATAAGAAATATGACAGATGCCGACAAGATGACAGAGTTCCTCACATACGCAAAGGGACTTGATACCGAAGCACAGGCAGAACTCTTCTTTAAAATCCAGTGCCTGATTGCAGAGGAGGACGGACTTGAGGCAGGTGTCAAGCAGGCATTTGAGTCGCCCGAAATGCAGGACAGGGATGCCCTTATCGCTATGATAAGTCAGAGCGTTGCAGAGGAAATGGGCGCCGACCCTGCGCAGATAGAGGCATATTTTGAAAAGACTACACTTGATGAGCTTCAGGAGCTTCTTCGACCCGCTATAGAGGAGAGAGTAAGGGGACAGATAGCAATGCAGGTAGAGGCAGGCCTTGTGGCACAGTTCGGCCCTGCCGACTCGCCTGAGATGAGAGCTGCGGCACTCAACTCGTCGCTTGAGGGATATACCGAGGCACAGTGCGTGCGCTTCTATGATGAGCTTACGGTATTCTCGTCGGTCACCTATGAGGATAACCTCAAGTCACTCGGTTATATTGACCTTGACGAGCCCTCAACGGTAAATCTTTATGCTTCGACCTTTGAGAATAAAGATGTTATCACGGCAGCCATCTCGGATTATAACGACTCTGCCCCGGACGAGAAAAAGATAGCATATACAGATTATCTTGGTATAATGATGTCATCTATCACAACGATAATCAATGCCATAACCTATGTGCTTATTGCCTTTGTTGCAGTATCGCTCATAGTTTCCTCTATAATGATAGGTGTTATCACCCTTATTTCGGTCCAGGAGAGAACAAAGGAGATAGGAATTCTCCGCTCTATAGGCGCGTCAAAGAGAAATGTTTCAAGCATGTTCAATGCCGAGACAGTAATTATAGGATTTTCATCGGGACTTCTCGGAGTGCTTCTAACATATCTCTTGTGCATACCGATAAATCTTATCCTAAATGCTCTTACGGGAATACCCAATCTTAAGGCTTATCTTCCCATACCTGCCGCGATAGCACTTGTTGTGATAAGCGTAATGCTTACACTCATTTCGGGAATCATCCCCTCAAGAAGTGCGGCAAAGAAGGACCCCGTGGTGGCACTCAGAACAGAATAATAAAGCAATTACAAATAAATCAGAAAGGAAGACAAAAGGAATGAAAATCACAGATGTGAAGGTAAGAAAGCTGTACGACGAAGGGCCTATGAAGGCTATCGTATCGGTGACCTTTGACGACCAGCTTGCATTACACGATATAAAGGTGATCTCGGCAAGAGATAAGACCTTTATAACGATGCCCAGCCGCAAGAATGCAGATGACACATACCGCGATATCGCGCATCCTATAAATGCGGAATTCAGGCGTATCCTTGAAGAGGCGGTCATCTCCGCTTACGAGGAAGCGCTTGGGGCAGCAGCACTTGTGACAGTTGAGGAATAATTGACATTTTTATCGAAGAAGCGCGGAGCGAAAATGCTCCGCGCTTCTTCTTTTTACTGTAGAATAACAAATTGATATTGACTTTTTATTATAAAAAATATATAATAATATGAAAGGGCAATTTATGCCCTGCAATTATATATTACATTAAAGAGGCGCTGTTTTATGAAAAGAGATCTTCTGAAAATAATAGAAGCAAAGATGCCCACATTTTCAAAGGGACAGAAACTTATAGCTAAATATGTGCTTGAAAATTACGACAAGGCAGCTTATATGACTGCTTCAAGGCTTGGCAATGAGGTCAAGGTGTCGGAGTCAACGGTCGTGCGCTTTGCCGATGAGCTTGGCTTTACGGGTTACCCGGAGTTTCAGCACTCCCTTCAGGAGATTGTTCGTACAAAGCTTACCTCCTTCCAGAGAATTGAGGTCACAAACAACCTCATCGGTGGTGGAGACATACTCACAAAGGTACTCCTTTCGGATGCAGAAAAGATAAAGAGCACGCTTGAGGGTATAGACAGAACAACCTTTGATGCGGCTGTGGACAGTGTTATCTCGGCAAAGAAGATATATATTATGGGTGTTCGTTCCTCATCGTCGCTTGCGGGCTTCCTCGGATACAATCTCCGAATGATATTTGATAATGTCTGCCTTGTTCAGACCACATCGGGAAGCGAGATGTTTGAGGAGATCATGAGCATCGGTAAGGACGATGTTATGATAGCAATAAGCTTTCCAAGATATTCAAAGAGAATAATCAATGCTGTTGATTTTGCTAAAAACGCGGGTGCCGATGTCATCTCTATTACCGATAGTGAGCTTTCTCCTATCGCAAAGGGAGCAGACCAGGTGCTTGTGGCAGAGAGCGATATGGTCTCCTTTGTGGATTCGCTTGTTGCCCCTATGAGCATAATAAATGCCATTATTGTTGCGGTGGCCAGAAAGAAGCAGGACGAGCTTACGGTAAGACTCCGTCAGCTTGAGGAGATATGGGACGAATACGATGTCTATGACAAAAATCAGGGATAAAAAAAGAGTAGTAGTTATCGGCGGTGGCGCGGCAGGAATGATGGCGGCGCTGTCAGCGGCGAAAATGGGCGCTGATGTTATAATGCTTGAGCAGATGGAGAGATGCGGCAGAAAGCTTCGGATAACGGGCAAGGGAAGATGCAATGTGACGAATGATTCGTCAAACGAGGAGCTTCTCAAGAATGTTACTACCAACCCAAAGTTCCTATATGCCGCCTTCAGCCGATTTTCAAGTCAGGATACGCAGGATTTCTTTGAGGGCGAGGGAGTCGCGCTCAAGGTAGAGAGAGGAAAGAGAGTTTTTCCCGTTTCGGACAAGGCTGTTGATATTGTTGATGCTCTTGTCGGCGCTTGTCGCAGAGAGGGCGTTAGAACAGTATTTGATAAGGCGATAGGCATTGATACCGAGAATAGCTCGGTGTGTGCCGTGAATACTAAAAAGGGAAGATATGAATGTGAGGCGGTTATCCTTGCAACGGGAGGCGTTTCCTATCCGCAGACAGGCTCTGACGGAAGCGGATTTAAGCTCGCCCGTGCACTCGGACACACTGTGACCGAGCTTTCTCCGTCGCTCGTTCCTCTTACCTCGTCAGACGGCGACTGTAAGAGAATGCAGGGACTCTCACTAAAGAATGTTTCGCTTAAAATAAGGGATACAGATAAAAATAAGGTCGTGTTTGAGGATTTCGGTGAGATGATGTTCACTCATTTCGGACTCACAGGACCCATGGTGCTTTCGGCATCCTCTCATATAAGGGATATTTCGTCAGGAAAATATCGCGCCGAGATAGACCTAAAGCCCGCGCTTGATGAAAAAAAGCTTGACGCGCGAATACTCTCTGATTTTGCGAAATATGTAAATAAAGACTTTGAAAACTCACTTGGTGACCTTCTTCCAAGTAAGATGATAGATGTTGTTATTGCGCGCTCGGGAATTGACGGACGCAAAAAGGTCAATTCGGTAACCAAGGAGGAAAGAACAAGGCTTCTCACGACGCTCAAGTGCTTTACAGTGCCTCTCAAGGGTTTCAGACCCATATCGGAGGCTATAGTTACAAAGGGCGGAGTTGATGTGCGTGAGGTCAATCCCAAAACTATGGAGTCAAGACTGGTTTCGGGCCTTTACTTTGCGGGCGAGGTGCTTGATGTTGATGCCTATACAGGCGGATTTAATTTGCAGATAGCCTTCTCAACCGGCGTGCTTGCAGGTGAGAATGCTGCATATAACTGATTTGAAAGGATTTTTAGGGTATGTTCAAGATAGCAATAGACGGCCCCGGAGGTGCGGGAAAGAGTACCGTTGCAAAGGCGGTAGCAAAGGAGCTTGGTATCGTTTATGTTGATACAGGAGCACTCTATCGTACAATAGGCTACTATGTGAGAAGCAAGGAGGTCTCCCCGAAGGACAGAGAGGGCGTATCAGCGCTTCTTCCCGAAATATCCATTGAGGTCAAGTATGTTGACGGTTCGCAGAGAGTCTACCTCAACGGAGAGGACCTTGGTGACAGGATACGCACGCCCGAGATGTCTATGTATGCCTCCGCAGTATCAGCTATTCCCGAGGTGAGAAGCTTCTTGCTTGATACCCAGAGAGATATTGCAAGAAAGAACAGCGTTATAATGGACGGCAGAGATATAGGCACAGTTATTCTTCCCGACGCAGAGGTGAAGATATTTATGACGGCAAACGCGGAGTGCCGCGCAAAGAGAAGGTATAACGAGCTTCTCGCAAAGGGCGCCGATGTCAGATATGAGGATGTGCTTGCCGAAATGAACGAGCGTGACCACAATGACTCTACCCGAGAGGTAGCACCCACCGCGGCGGCAGAGGACGCAGTTCTGCTTGATAACTCGGAGCTTTCCTTTGAGGAGAGCGTTGCGGCAGTTATCGCAATAGTAAACCAAAAGATAAAGAAGGACTGAAAAGTGAAGAAAACTAATAATAAAAGCGCTGCATTCAAATTTTTCTATGCGCTTGTAGGTTGGTTTGTAAAGCTGCTCTTCGGTATCCGTATCCTTAATCCCGAGAAGGAGCCCGAGGAGGGCGGATATCTCATTTGCGGCAACCATATTGCGGCATCCGATGCCGTTGTGCTTGCATATTCCTTTAAGAAAAATCAAGCGCACCTTATGGCAAAGAAGGAGCTCTTCAAGATTCCCGTTGTGGCACAGCTTATAAAGCTTCTCGGTGCTTTTCCGGTTGATAGAGGTGGTGCCGATGTAGGTGCTATCAAAAAGTCAATTGCGATGATAAAGGAAGGGAAGTGCGTGGCACTTTTCCCGCAGGGACACAGATATCCCGGCGTTGACCCCCGTACTACTCCAATAAAGAACGGCGCAGGACTTATCGTCACTCGTGCGGAGTGTGATGTTGTTCCTGTGTATGTGCTTCGAAAAAATAACAGACCCAAGCTCTTCAGAAGGAGCTATCTCATAATAGGTGATAAGATACCCTATGCCGAGCTTATGGCAGAGGGTGACAATGCAGCTATAACGAAAAAGATATTTGACGCTATCTGTACGCTCGGCGAGAATGCGCTCAAGGATCCCGATATAAAGCTGTGAGGTCGTAATGGAAATAACTATTGCCAAAAATGCCGGCTTCTGCTTTGGCGTCAAACGAGCGACAGACAGTCTTGAGGCACGCCTTGCAGAGAAGCACGCAGGCGAGAGGATATACACTCTCGGTCATCTTATACACAATAAGCCCTATAATCTTGGGCTTGAAGCACGCGGAGTAGAGAGCATCTCTATAGAGGATATTGAAGGTGTTGCAGCAGAGGCTTGCGAGAGCGCGTCTGCCACCGTCTTTATCCGCGCACACGGAATTCCAAAGCAGGATGAGAACCTGCTTTTGGCCTGCACCGCGAAAAATAAATATTTTTCTTACATTGACTGCACCTGCCCCTATGTTAAAAAGATACACAGGATAGCGTCAGAGAACTCGGGAGAGGATAGCGCCTTTTTGCTCTTCGGTTCGGAAAAGCACCCCGAGGTCATCGGCATAATGAGCTATTTTGAGGGAGAGAAGCAGGTATGCTCCTCTGCCGAGGATATAGAAAATTGCAGGGGCTTTTTGGAAAAAAACAAAAATAAAAGGCTTATTATAGCCGCTCAAACGACTTTTAAGCTCGCAGAGTGGAAAAAAAGTCAAAAAATTTTGAAAAAACTATATACAAATGCGATTTTTTTTGATACAATATGTAGTGTTACCGAATTGAGACAGACAGAAGCGGATGCTCTTTCCCGTAAATGTGACCTGATGGTCATCATTGGCGGAAGAGATAGCTCAAACACAGAAAAGCTCTACTCAATTTGCAAAAATAATTGTCCCCGCACCGTTTGGATAGAAAAACCTGACGAGGTGGTGTCAAATAAATTAATCCCACAAATAACAGACAAGGTGGGAATCGCCGCCGGGGCTTCAACACCGGCAGGCGCAATACAGGAGGTATACAAAACCATGAGCGAAAATTTTGAAAACTTTGAGCAGATGCTCGACTCAACGCCAATCAAAACTTTAAATACAGGAGATACCGTTACAGGAACAGTTACATTTGTTAGCGATTCCGAGATCCAGCTTGACCTCGGTACAAATGTTACAGGCTACATAAAGGCTGAACAGATCACAGACGACACATCGGTAAAGCTCTCCGAGATGTTTAAGAAGGGTGACGAGGTTGAAGCGTTCGTTATCCGCGTAAGTGACATTGAGGGATTTGCAGAGCTCTCCAAGAAGAGAGTTGATTCTGACAAGAACTGGCAGAAGGTAGTTGCCGCTTGCGAGAACCGTGAGGTACTTTCCGGCAAGGTAGTTGATGTAGTTAAGGGCGGCGTTAATGTACTCGTTGGCGCTAACAGAGTATTCGTTCCCGCATCGCAGACAGGCGTTGCAAAGGACGGAGACCTTACTGTTCTTAAGGGAACAGAGGTAAGCCTTTATGTTATAGAGATAAAGGGTAAGAGAGCAGTTGGTTCTATCAAGGCAGTTGCTCGCGACGCACAGCGTGCGCTTGAGACAGAGTTCTGGGCAAGCGTTGAAGAGGGCAAGGTTTACACAGGTGTAGTTAAGAGCCTTACAGCTTACGGCGCATTTGTTGACCTTGGCGGAGTTGACGGTATGGTTCACAAGAGCGAGCTCTCCTGGAAGCCCATTTCCACTCCCGCAAGCGTTGTTTCTGTTGGCGATGAGCTTACAGTATTCGTTAAGAGCTTTGATGCAGAGAAGAAGAGAATTTCTCTCGGCTACAAGACAGAGGAGACAAATCCTTGGCACATCTTCACTGCAAACTATGCTGTTGGTGATGTTGCAGCAGTTAAGATAGTTAACATCATGCCCTTCGGCGCATTTGCAGAGATCGTTGACGGTGTTGACGGACTTATCCACATTTCGCAGATCGCACAGCAGAGAATCGGCAATCCCGCAGAGGTTCTCAAGGTTGGCGACGAGGTTAATGCAAAGATCATCGCTATTGATGATGAGAAGCAGAAGGTAAGCCTTTCTATCAGAGCACTTCTTGATGAGGCTCAGGCAGAGGCAGAGGCTATGCCCGAGGACTATGTTGCAGAGGATGCAGCAGAGGCTGACGCAGAGTAATTAAAAGACAAAAAGAGGTGCCATTGGCACCGCTTTTCTGAAATTTCGGAGGTTCTTATGAATAACGATATTTTAAGACCCGTAGAGAATTTTGACGAGATAAAGAGCGCCGCCGAGAGCGCTGTTCGCGAGCTTGTTGAGGCTGCGGGACTCAAAAAAGGCGATATTCTTGTCGTTGGTTGCTCGTCAAGTGAGATAGTGGGACTTCATATAGGCAAGTTCTCGGCATTTGATGCCGCAAAAGCTGTATTTGAGGGAATAGCACCTGTACTTTGCGAGAAGGGAATATTCCTTGCCGCGCAGTGCTGCGAGCACCTCAATCGTGCGCTCATTATTGAGTTGGAATGCGCAGTAAAATATGGATATGAGGCGGTATCGGTAAAGCCACAGCCCAAGGCAGGCGGCTCGTTTGCTACGGTTGTCTATGAGAATATGAGCTCGCCAGTTGCGGTTGAACAGATAAAGGCTCACGCAGGCCTTGATATAGGGGGTACGCTTATAGGTATGCATCTGCGTCATGTCGCAGTGCCTGTAAGACTCTCTGTGACAAGGATAGGTGAGGCCAATATACTTTGCGCTCGCACCCGCCCAAAGTACATTGGCGGACCGAGAGCAATTTATGAATAAGAGATTATACGATGGGGAACTTTTTAAAAAAGTTCCCCTCACGCATCCTTAAAAAAACATTAAATTTCTGCACATTTCTCACATCTAAATTAAATTATTTCCATTGACAAAACAGAAGGGGTATTATATAATTTTTTTAGTAGAAAATCTGCCTATTAAGGAGAGAAGATATGAAAAATCATTATGATGTTGCGGCGTATGTATGGCCCGCATACACAGGTGACGAAAAAAGAGCGTGGCAGTTCTGGCCCGAGGGCTACGGCGAGTGGCAGACGGTAAAGAACGCAAAGAAGAATTCGTCAGAGAAACCCCTTGACTATGTCTGGGACAGACAGCCTCTGTGGGGCTATGTCAATGAGGCAGATCCCCGCGTTATGGAGATGGAGATACAGTGCGCGCACGATCACGGCGTAAATGTCTTTATTTACGACTGGTATTGGTACGATGACCGTCCCTTCCTTGAGAATTGCCTCAATGACGGCTTCCTTAAGGCAAGAAACAACGATCTTATGAAATTCTACATAATGTGGGCAAATCACGATGCAACGCCTATGTGGGATGTAAGACTCTCAAGCAAGATCCCGAATGAGCTTATTTGGTCGGGCGCAGCAGATACCGAGAAATTCAAGAAGCTCGTCGACCGCTGGATAAATTATTTCAAGCATCCTTCCTATTATAAAATAGACGGCAAGCCCGTGTTCATGATATACACCGTCAAGCATTTCGTCCTTGGCATAGGCGGTTGGGAGAACGCGCGAAAAGCGCTTGATTATTTCCGTGAGGAGACAATTAAGGCAGGCTTCCCTGGGCTTCATATTCAGGCGACGGCGCTCAATCCCTCGCTTTTCCTCAACGACGGACGCTATGTGCCTGCAGAGACGGGAAATCTTTACGATCTTCTCGGCTTTGACAGCACAACGCACTATCAGATGCGTGACCTCTATCCTATGAATTGGGATTATGACGAGGTGCTTCGCGTTCTCGGCGAGCAGTATAAGTGGATGGACGAGCAGGAGCGTCTTACTTACTTCCCGCATGTAACACTCGGTTGGGACACCAACCCCCGATATCTGCATTACAGAACCGATGTGACCACAAACGCAACACCCGACAAGATAGAGAAGGCGATGCGCATGGCGAAGGAATATATTGACACACACGATCTTCCCGCCCCCCTCGTTGTCATCAACAGCTGGAACGAGTGGACCGAGACGAGCTACCTCGAGCCCGATAACCTCTACGGCTACGGCTACCTCGAGGCAGTCAAGAAGGTATTTGTCGATCAGGAATAAAAAATCACCGCAAGGCATATTTGCTCTAAGCAGGCATGCCTTGCGGTTTTGTATATATCATACCGTCATATGGTCTCTGAGGTGTTTGGGAGAGAGGCCGTACCTTTTTTTGAATGCGCGGGAAAAATATTTTTCGTCTGCAAATCCGCAAAGAAAGGCGATCTCCTTGACGGAAAGCGCATCCTCATTTAAAAGCTCAAGCGCACGGTTCATTCGAAGACCGATGAGGTACTGCCCCGGGGAGATCCCGAAATATTTCGCAAAAGCTCTTTGCAGACTTGAAACACTGATAAAGGAAGCAGAGCACACGGCTTCTATATCAAGCTCCGGATCACCAAAATGCTCCTGCATATATTGTATGCACGCGGCGACGGAGCCATCTCTTATCGAGAGCTTTTGATCGTTTGCCATCCTGTCAAGAATATCATAGATTATGGATTTTGCTTGACTTACCGAATGTCTGTCGCTCCAAAGCTCCATAAGTCGAAGAAACTGTACACCGATATCCGACGGATTTGAAAGAGAGACGTTCTCCGCCTCTGAATAGTTGCAATATTCAAAATGGACAACTATGCTTTCCCCGACCGAATACTCTACCTTGTAGGGAGTGCCCGCAGGAATATAGAGCACATCTCCCGCTTTCGCGCTCATGGCCTTGCCGTCTATCTCAAAAAGACACGTTCCACTCACACGGTAGGAAAATGCCGCATAAGGCCGTGCTTTTACCTCGAAAACGCCTTCTTTGTGAAAAAAGCGGTTCACCATTAAGATACGAAAGGAAAGATCGTCATCATTATAAATCATTGTATCATCACCTCGTTTTTTATTATAACATGTAATGACTAAAAAGTCTACCTTTTTGCACAAAAAAACAGTTTCTATCATTTTGCACGGATGATATAATGATAAAAAAACAAAGAGGTGTATTATGATCTTTCATCCGCAATGTCTAAACAAAAAAGAAGGAAGTTTCAATTTCTCGGGAGATGTCCGCGCGACGGCGCATTCTTGTCTTAATACCGATATCATGAGGGAATTCTGGAAAAATTTTTCCTATCAAAGCTCCACGCTGAACATCACCGAGAGCGAGTCGCTCTCGTTCTCCGTGGGAAACGCACAGCCCCTTCCGCTTGAGGATTGCGATTACAGCATTCGCGTTGAGTCGGCGGGAATTTGTGTTTGCGGCAAAAGCGAAGCCGATCTTATCCGCGGTATTATGACGCTCCTTGACCGCTTCGAGGTGGTCGATCGCGACGAGACTTTTGATATTGGAGTCAAATGCTTCGAGCTTCGCGAAAAGCCTATAATTCCTACCCGCATGGTGCATTTCTGTGTCTTTCCCGAAACCGAGCTTTTTGAACTCAGGCGCTTTGTCCGCTTTTGCGGCGCCCTCAAATATACTCATATCGTTTTCGAATTCTGGGGAATGCTGCAATATGATTGCTTGAGGGAGCTTTCGTGGAAGCACTGCTTTATGAAAGAGCAGATTCGTCCCATCATAAAAGAAGCCGAGGAGCTTGGAATGGAGGTCATTCCTATGTTCAATCACTGGGGTCACGCCTCTGCAGGAAGAATCATTCACGGAAAGCATGTTGTTCTCGATCAGAATCCCTCGCTTCAAAACTATTTCAGCGAGGACGGATGGTGTTGGGATATCGGCAAGCCCAAGGTGAGAGAGCTGCTGCGCGCGATAAGACAGGAGCTTATCGAGCTTTGCGGAAAGGGAAGCTACTTCCATATCGGATGTGACGAAGCCTTTAACTTCGAATTTACAAAAGAAAATATGGATGAGGTCTGCGATTTTATAAGTGAGGTAGGAAGAGAGCTGTCCGCAGAAGGGAGACGGGCGATCGTGTGGGGCGATATGTTTTTGTACCGCCATCCGCATTACAATCCAAAGAACATATATACCTGCAATGCTCCATCGGCGGAGGCGGAGCAATATATGCTGAGTCGCTTGAGCAGGGAGCTTGTCATTGCCGATTGGCAATATGATCCCGTAGAAGCTCCCGTAGAAACGGCGGACGTGTTTGCAAGGGAAGGTTTTGATTGCCTTTTGTGTCCGTGGGACAGAGGCGCCGCCGAGATGAATGCGGTTCTTTCCACAGTCAAAAGTCAGCATTTAATGGGAATCTTGCATACCACGTGGCATACGCTCACGAAGGGAATGCAGTACGTCACAAGGGCTGCCGTAGGTGGCTTTGAGGACGACGACCACCTTGCAGGAATACTGCTTCGCACCTGCTCGGCCGCGCTTCTTCGCAAGGTGATGCCCGTGGAGGGAGACTACGCAAAGGCGGGATGGAGCAAAATTCAGGTACACAGCTTATGGTAATAACCGTTTACGCACTCATCGTTCTTGCTTCGGTTGCCCAATCGGTGACTATAAAGCTATTTCACTGAGATTGCCGACATTCGGCTGTTTTCAATGCCATCAGGGCCTGCACCGCCTTTCTTTTGTTTGCGCTTGTGGCTGTGTTTGACTTCACCTTTCATATACCCACCGTAATTTTTGGCTTGATGTACGGCGCTTGTCTGTGTTTGTCGGTGTTACCTTTTTGTGCAACGGCATCTGCTCTGTTCTCCAAAAAGCAGCATCAAATGCTGTATCCCGAAGCATACAGCAGGGAATTTATGCTTTTTGCTACGCTTCTGTGCTCGATAGCTTTCTCCCTTGCCGCCCTCAGAAAAATTTCTCTGGGGGAGCTGCGAACGGTCAAAGGAAAGCGCTTTGGGATGCTGTCGGGACTTGCTAACGGCCTTGCCAACTTTTTGACGCTTATTCTTGCGGGACTCGAAAATGCCTCGGTTTTGTTTCCGATCATTTCGGCGGGAACGATCTTCGTATCCCTTATTTGTGGCCGTCTCATCTTTCGCGATAAGCTAAAAGCAAATCATTTTGCCGCACTTGCGGCAGGAATGACCGCCGTGGTGCTTTTGAAGCTCTGAGACGCTCCTTTGTTTGCAAAACTTCGGATAATCTCAAAAATAGATAACATAAGAAAAAGCACCGCAAAAGCGGTGCTTTTTTTATCTTACATCTTAGTAGAGCGGATATTTCTTGCAGATCTTTGCGACCTCGGCTCTGACATAGTCAGCGCTGTTCTCAAAGTCGGTTGCAACGAGCTTGAAGAGGTGCGCGATGGTTTTCATATCCTCTGTGTCGAGACCTCTTGTGGTGACGGCGGGAGTGCCGACACGAACACCCGAGGTAACAAAAGGCTTCTCGGGATCGTTGGGGATAGCGTTCTTGTTTACAGTGATGTTTACTGCATCAAGGCGAGCCTCAAACTCCTTGCCTGTGATCTTCATGGGGCGAAGATCAACGAGCATAAGGTGGTTGTCTGTGCCGCCCGAAACGAGATCAAAGCCCTCTGCGAGGAGTGCCTCTGCAAGAACGCGCGCGTTCTCAACTATGCGGTGCTGATACTCCTTGAACTCGGGGCTGAGTGCCTCACCGAATGCAACCGCCTTTGCCGCGATAACATGCATAAGGGGACCGCCCTGTGTGCCGGGGAATATTGCCTTGTTTATCTTCTTTGCAAGCTCCTCGTCGTTCGTGAGGATCATACCGCCACGGGGACCGCGGAGTGTCTTATGTGTTGTAGTTGTAACCACATCTGCGTAGGGAACGGGGGAGGGATGCTCGCCCGCCGCAACAAGACCTGCAATGTGCGCCATGTCTACCATAAAGTATGCGCCGACCGAGTGAGCAACCTTTGCCATTCTCTCAAAGTCGATTATTCTTGGATATGCTGATGCGCCCGCAACGATGAGCTTCGGCTTGTGCTCGTTTGCAAGACGCTCAAACTCCTCGTAATCTATCATTTCTGTCTCGGGATTGAGCTCATAAGGAACGAAATTATAGTACATGCCCGAGATATTTACAGGGCTTCCGTGTGTAAGGTGACCACCGTGAGCCAAGCTCATACCCATAACTGTGTCGCCGGGTTTGATGAGCGCGAAATAAACAGCAGTATTAGCCTGCGCGCCGCTGTGGGGCTGAACATTCGCAAATTTTGCACCAAAAAGCTTGCATGCTCTTTCTATGGCGAGCTCCTCTGCAACATCTACCTTGTGGCATCCGCCGTAATAGCGCTTGCCGGGGTAGCCCTCTGCGTATTTATTTGTAAGAACAGAGCCCATAGCACACATAACTGCCTCTGAGACAACATTCTCGGATGCGATAAGCTCAAGACCGTCATTCTGGCGCTCAAGCTCGGAGGCGATCACCGCCGCGATCTCGGGATCAGACTCTCTTACCTTATTGATATTTTCAAGTACCATAATCACATTCTCCTCAATATATTTTTTAATGTAAATATTATACACGAAAAAAAGTCAAAAAACAATAGATATTGCCAAATTTAATCTTTTTTATAAAATATGATAAAAAACTTGACAAATCCGTCCTCGGGGTGGTATAATAAACACAGTATTTTACTCGGCAAAATATAGAGTGGAGGATGATAAATGGAAATAGCAATAATAGCTCACGACATGAAAAAAGAACTTATGACACAATTCTGTATTGCTTACTGCGGAATACTCAGCAAGCATCACCTCTGCGCTACTGCCACAACGGCGAAATATATTTCCGAGGCTACAGGCCTTGATATAGAAAAGCTTATGTCTGGTGATGCGGGCGGAGAGGAGCAGATCACATCCCGAGTTGCATATAACGAGGTGGATGTTCTCCTTTATTTCAGAGACACCCGTCCTAATCAGAAGGATGCAAGTATTGATAATGAGCTTCTCCGTATGTGCGACCTCAATAACATTCCCGTAGCGACTAACATTGCAACGGCGGAGGTCATCATCACAGCTCTCGACAGGGGCGACCTTGACTGGCGTGAGATCGTAAAGGCACAGTTCAGAGCATAAATAAACAAAAACCTAGGACATGTTCTTGGGGTGGGGATATTTCAGAGAGAGAGCGGCGGTGACACCGTGCTGTGACCGTTCTTATTATCTTCCCAAGGGTACCACCGCGGTTATAAAATCAAATAAATTAAGTTAAAGTCACGGGTGGAACCGTGCAGTCAGTTTTGCTTGCACCCCGGACAGCGTTTTTGCTGTCCGGTTTTTTATTTTTTTGATATTCTTGAAATACACAAATTGGGATTTGTCGAAGAGTTAGTTGACGAGAAGGATTATCCAAAACCCTTTTTGAAAAAAGGGTTCTGGACTCCCAAAAACTTTCAATACAAAAGGTATAGCTTCCGCAGACCTTGCTCCGCCCTTGCGTGCTCACAACGGTCATAAACGAATATTGTCTGCACAAGTCCAAAGACAGGAGAGTTTTTGCCAAGCTTTTTGCAAAAAGCTTGCCGCCGGAGGCTCACGTCCTCCCCGATAAATCCCAATTT